>NZ_JBFAET010000124.1:0-26712 GCF_040642095.1 Streptomyces sp. NPDC020362 | reverse complement strand
ACCGGCGCGCAGCACTGGGGTGCCCGGCGGGGCCCCGGCCGTGCGCGAAACCCCCGGCGGGGGGGGCCCTACCCCCATGGTTCCGGCCACCCCGGCGGCACGTTTCTGCTGTGGTACTGAGCGGGCTCAGGCCTCTTCGTGCGTGGCCACCGCGCGGCGCGCGTCCGCGTCCAGGACACCCCAGCTGATCAGCTGCTCGGTGAGGACCGAGGGGGACTGGTCGTAGATGACGGCGAGTGTGCGCAGGTCGTCCTGGCGGATCGACAGCACCTTGCCGTTGTAGTCGCCGCGCTGCGACTGGATCGTCGCCGCGTACCGCTGCAGGGGACCTGCCTTCTCGGCCGGCACGGTGGCCAGCCGCTCCAGGTCCAGGACCAGCTTCGGCGGCGGCTCGGCGGCGCCGCCCGGCGTGGTTCCCGGCAGCAGCTCCTGCACCGGAACGCCATAGAAATCGGCCAGTTCGGCCAGGCGCTGTACGGTCACGGCGCGGTCACCGCGCTCATACGAACCGACCACCACGGCCTTCCAGCGACCCTGTGACTTCTCCTCGACACCGTGGAGGGAAAGGCCCTGCTGGGTGCGGATGGCCCGGAGCTTGGCCCCGAGCTGTTTGGCGTATTCGCTGGACATATAGCTCCCCGGACACTGTGTCGACGCGGTCGGCTGGGTTTCCCGCCGCGCGGCTGGTAACTCACTGTGAGGTTACGCAGCGTGACTCTGGTGCGTCAAGCCGAATGGTCCACCCCGACTCTTCCGTGGTAGTGGTGGCCGATTGCGCCGAGTGGGTGATCGGAGCCTGCCGATGACCTGCTACCGTGGATGGCGCAAATCCGACGTCCTTTAAGGTCCGTCCCGTGAGGCGGAGAAGGAGGTCCGTTTCGTATGGACACACACGCGAACCCGAATGCGTCCGATGCGCGGCCCGTTCTGGAGGGCCCCGACATCGCTCGGGTACTGACCCGTATCGCCCACGAGATCGTCGAGCGCGCCAAGGGCGCCGACGACGTGGTGCTCCTCGGCATTCCCACCCGGGGCGTCTTCCTCGCCCAGCGGCTCGCCGCCAAGCTGGAGCAGATCACCGACCGCAAGGTCCCCGTCGGCTCGCTCGACATCACCATGTACCGCGACGACCTGCGCATGCACCCGCCGCGTGCGCTGGCCCGCACCGAGATCCCCGGTGACGGCATCGACGGCCGTCTGGTCGTCCTCGTCGACGACGTGCTCTTCTCGGGCCGCACCATCCGTGCCGCCCTCGACGCCCTGAACGACATCGGGCGCCCGCGCGCGGTCCAGCTCGCGGTCCTGGTCGACCGCGGCCACCGCGAACTGCCCATCCGCGCCGACTACGTCGGCAAGAACCTCCCCACGTCGCTGCGGGAGACGGTCAAGGTCCAGCTGGCCGAGGAGGACGGTCGCGACACCGTGCTGCTCGGTGTGAAGCCGGGCGGCCAGTAGCACGTCGGGCGCGCACGGCCGCTTCGGCGTGCCGGCACGCGGACCGCTCTGCCCCGCCGGACCCTCCGGGGACATTCCCCGGACCCCCGGATCCCGAATGAACTGCCTTACGGAGCCTGACAGATGCAGCGTCATCTCATTTCGGCCGCCGACCTCACCCGCGACGACGCCGTCCTGATCCTCGACACCGCCGAGGAGATGGCCCGGGTCGCCGACCGGCCGATCAAGAAGCTGCCGACCCTGCGCGGCCGCACGATCGTCAACCTCTTCTTCGAGGACTCCACCCGTACCCGGATCTCCTTCGAGGCCGCCGAGAAGCGGCTGTCCGCGGACGTCATCAACTTCTCCGCCAAGGGCTCCAGCGTCTCCAAGGGCGAGTCCCTGAAGGACACCGCCCAGACCCTGGAAGCCATGGGCGTCGACGCCGTCGTCATCCGGCACGGCGCCTCCGGGGCCCCCTACCGCCTCGCCACCTCCGGCTGGATCGACGCCGCCGTCATCAACGCGGGCGACGGCACCCACCAGCACCCCACCCAGGCCCTGCTGGACGCCTTCACCATGCGCCGGCGACTGGTCGGCCGGGACGCCGGCCTCGGCCAGGACCTGTCCGGCAAGCGGATCACCATCGTCGGCGACGTGCTGCACAGCCGGGTCGCCCGCTCCAACGTGGACCTGCTGCACACCCTCGGCGCCGAGGTCACCCTGGTCGCCCCGCCCACCCTGGTGCCGGTCGGCGTCGAGACCTGGCCGTGCGAGGTGTCGTACGACCTCGACAGCACACTGCCCAAGTCCGACGCGGTGATGATGCTCCGCGTCCAGCGCGAGCGCATGAACGCCGCCTTCTTCCCCACCGAGCGGGAGTACTCGCGGCGCTACGGCCTGGACGGCGACCGCATGGCGAAGATGCCCGAGCACGCCATCGTCATGCACCCCGGCCCGATGGTCCGCGGCATGGAGATCACCGCCGAGGTCGCCGACTCCGAGCGCTGCACCGTCGTCGAGCAGGTCGCCAACGGGGTCTCCATCCGGATGGCGGTCATGTACCTGCTGCTCGGCGGCAACGAACCCGCCGTTACCCACGCCCGCACCAACGAGGAGAAGTAAGACCCATGAGCAAGATCCTGATCCGTGGTGCGAAGGTACTCGGCGGCGACCCGCAGGACGTGCTGATCGACGGCGAGACCGTCGCCGAGGTGGGCACCGGGCTGTCCGCCGAGGGCGCCGAGGTGGTCGAGGCCGGCGGCAAGGTACTGCTGCCGGGCCTGGTCGACCTGCACACCCACCTGCGCGAGCCGGGCCGCGAGGACTCCGAGACCGTGCTCACCGGCACCCGGGCGGCGGCGAGCGGCGGCTACACCGCGGTCTTCGCCATGGCCAACACCTTCCCGGTCGCCGACACCGCCGGTGTGGTCGAGCAGGTCTGGCGGCTCGGCCAGGAGCACGGCTACTGCGACGTCCAGCCCATCGGCGCCGTCACCGTCGGCCTGGAGGGCAGGAAGCTCGCCGAGCTGGGCGCCATGCACGAGTCCGCCGCCGGGGTCACCGTCTTCTCCGACGACGGCAAGTGCGTGGACGACGCCGTGATCATGCGGCGGGCGCTGGAGTACGTGAAGGCCTTCGGCGGTGTCGTCGCCCAGCACGCACAGGAGCCGCGGCTGACCGAGGGCGCCCAGATGAACGAGGGCGTCGTCTCCGCCGAGCTGGGCCTGGGCGGCTGGCCGGCCGTCGCCGAGGAGTCGGTCATCGCCCGGGACGTCCTGCTCGCCGAGCACGTCGGCTCCCGCGTGCACATCTGCCACCTGTCGACCGCCGGCTCGGTCGAGATCGTCCGCTGGGCGAAGTCCCGGGGCATCGACGTCACCGCCGAGGTGACCCCGCACCACCTGCTGCTCACCGACGAGCTGGTGCGCACGTACAACCCCGTCTACAAGGTCAACCCGCCGCTGCGCACCGAGCGCGACGTGCACGCCCTGCGCGAGGCGCTCGCCGACGGCACGATCGACATCGTCGCCACCGACCACGCCCCGCACCCGCACGAGGACAAGGACTGCGAGTGGGCCGCGGCCGCCATGGGCATGGTGGGCCTGGAGACCGCGTTGTCGGTGGTCCAGGAGACCATGGTCGACACGGGCCTGCTGGACTGGGCCGGCGTCGCCGACCGCATGTCCTTCAAGCCCGCGCAGATCGGACAGGCCACCGGGCACGGCCGTCCCGTCTCGGCCGGTGAGCCCGCCAACCTCACCCTCGTCGACACGGCATACCGTGGCCAGGTGGACCCCGCGGGCTTCGCCTCGCGCAGCCGCAACACCCCCTACGAGGGACGCGAGCTGCCGGGCCGTGTCACCCACACGTGGCTGCGGGGCAAGGCGACGCTCGTCGACGGGAAGCTCACGTGACACCTGTAATCCTGCTGGCCGAGGCGGAGAAGTCGGCCGAGGTCACCCACTGGGGAGCCCGCATCGGCTGGCTCGTCGGCCTCGCGCTCTTCGTCGCGCTCATCTACTGGCTGATGCGCGAGGGCTGGACGTGGCGCGGCACGCTCCAGGGCGACCTGCCCGAGCTGCCCAGCGCGCCGGACGAGCCCGGTGCGGCCAGACTGACGATGAGCGGCCGCTACCACGGCTCGACCACCGCCGGGCAGTGGCTGGACCGCATCGTGGCCCACGGCCTCGGTACCCGCAGCCGCGCCGAGCTGACCCTCACGGACGCGGGCCTTCAGGTCGTACGCCCCGGGGCGAGCGACTTCTTCGTCCCGGCCGCCGCGCTGCGCGAGGCCCGGCTGGACAAGGGCATCGCCGGCAAGGTCCTCACCGAGGGCGGACTGCTGGTGGTGACCTGGGCACACGGGGACAAGCTGATCGACTCCGGCTTCCGCTCCGACCACGCGGCCGAGCACACCGAATGGGTCGACACCCTGAACCACATGATCAACGACACGGAAGGCGCACGATGACGACCTCCACCAGGGGAACCGCCCAGGTTCCCGCCGTACTCGTCCTGGAGGACGGCCGCACGTTCCGCGGCCGCGCCTACGGGGCCGTGGGGGAGACCTTCGGCGAGGCCGTGTTCTCCACCGGCATGACCGGCTACCAGGAGACCCTGACCGACCCGTCGTACGACCGGCAGATCGTCGTCGCGACCGCCCCGCAGATCGGCAACACCGGCTGGAACGACGAGGACGACGAGTCCAGCCGCATCTGGGTCTCCGGCTACGTCGTGCGCGACCCCGCGCGCGTGCCCTCCAACTGGCGCGCCAGGCGCTCCCTGGACGACGAGCTGGTCGCCCAGGGCGTGGTCGGCATCTCCGGGATCGACACCCGCGCCCTCACCCGCCACCTGCGCGAGCGCGGCTCGATGCGCGCCGGGATCTTCTCCGGCGAGGCGATCGCCGACACGAGCGAGCTGGTCGAGCGGGTGCAGGCCCAGCCGCACATGAAGGGCGCGAGCCTCTACGAGGAGGTCGCCACCAAGGCGGCGTACGTCGTCCCCGCGATCGGCGAGAAGAAGTTCACCGTCGCCGCCGTCGACCTCGGCATCAAGGGCATGACCCCGCACCGCATGGCCGAGCGCGGCATCGAGGTGCACGTGCTCCCGGCGACGGCCTCCGTCGAGGACGTCTACGCCGTCAACCCGGACGGGGTCTTCTTCTCCAACGGGCCCGGCGACCCGGCCACGGCCGACGGCCCGGTGGCCCTCATGTCCGCCGTCCTGGAGCGAAGGACGCCGTTGTTCGGCATCTGCTTCGGCAACCAGATCCTCGGCCGCGCCCTCGGCTTCGGCACCTACAAGCTGAAGTACGGCCACCGGGGCATCAACCAGCCGGTCCAGGACCGTACGACCGGCAAGGTCGAGGTCACCGCGCACAACCACGGCTTCGCCGTGGACGCGCCGCTCGACAAGGTCAGCGAGACGAAGTTCGGGCGCGCCGAGGTCTCCCACGTCTGCCTCAACGACAACGTCGTGGAGGGCCTGCAGCTGCTCGACCAGCCGGCCTTCTCCGTCCAATACCACCCCGAAGCGGCAGCGGGCCCGCACGACGCCGCCTACCTGTTCGACCGCTTCGTATCCCTGATGGAGGGCCAGCGTGCCTAAGCGCACCGATATCCAGTCCGTCCTGGTCATCGGCTCCGGCCCGATCGTCATCGGCCAGGCCGCCGAGTTCGACTACTCCGGCACCCAGGCGTGCCGCATCCTGCGCGCCGAGGGCCTCAGGGTCGTCCTGGTCAACTCCAACCCGGCGACGATCATGACCGACCCGGAGATCGCCGACGCCACCTACGTCGAGCCGATCACCCCCGAGTTCGTCGAGAAGATCATCGCCAAGGAGCGCCCCGACGCCCTGCTGCCCACCCTGGGCGGCCAGACGGCCCTGAACACCGCCATCTCGCTGCACGAGAACGGTGTTCTGGAGAAGTACGGCGTCGAGCTGATCGGCGCCAAGCCCGAGGCGATCCACAAGGGCGAGGACCGCGATCTGTTCAAGGCCGTCGTCGAGGCCGTGAAAGCCAAGATCGGGTACGGCGAGTCCGCCCGCTCGGTGATCTGCCACTCCATGGACGACGTCCTCAAGGGCGTCGAGACGCTCGGCGGCTACCCGGTCGTCGTCCGCCCGTCCTTCACCATGGGCGGCGCCGGCTCCGGCTTCGCGCACGACGAGGAGGAGCTGCGCCGCATCGCCGGGCAGGGCCTCACCCTCTCGCCGACCACCGAGGTGCTCCTGGAAGAGTCCATCCTCGGCTGGAAGGAGTACGAGCTGGAGCTGATGCGCGACAAGCACGACAACGTCGTGGTCGTCTGCTCCATCGAGAACTTCGACCCCATGGGCGTGCACACCGGTGACTCCATCACCGTCGCGCCCGCGATGACGCTCACCGACCGCGAGTACCAGATCCTGCGGGACATCGGCATCGCCGTCATCCGCGAGGTCGGCGTCGACACCGGCGGCTGCAACATCCAGTTCGCGGTGAATCCCGAGGACGGTCGCGTGATCGTCATCGAGATGAACCCGCGCGTCTCGCGCTCCTCGGCCCTCGCCTCCAAGGCGACCGGCTTCCCGATCGCCAAGATCGCCGCCAAGCTCGCCGTGGGCTACACGCTGGACGAGATCCCGAACGACATCACGAAGGAGACCCCGGCCTCCTTCGAGCCCACGCTCGACTACGTGGTCGTCAAGGCCCCGCGCTTCGCCTTCGAGAAGTTCCCCCAGGCCGACTCCACGCTGACCACCACGATGAAGTCGGTCGGCGAGGCCATGGCCATCGGCCGCAACTTCACCGAGGCCTTCCAGAAGGCGCTGCGCTCGCTGGAGAAGAAGGGCAGCCAGTTCACCTTCGTCGGCGAGACGGGCGACAAGGACGCCCTGCTGCGCGAGTCGGTACGCCCCACCGACGGCCGGATCAACACGGTCATGCAGGCCATCCGCGCCGGTGCCACGCCGCAGGAGATCTTCGAGTACACGAAGATCGACCCGTGGTTCGTGGACCAGCTCTTCCTGATCAAGGAGATCGCGGACGGACTGGCCGAGGCGCCCGAGCTGACCGCCGACCTGCTCGCCGAGGCCAAGCGGCACGGCTTCTCCGACCAGCAGATCGGCGAGATCCGCGGCCTGCGCGAGGAGGTCGTCCGCGGGGTCAGGAAGGCCCTCGGCATCCGCCCGGTCTACAAGACCGTCGACACCTGCGCCGCCGAGTTCGCCGCGAAGACGCCGTACTTCTACTCCTCCTACGACGAGGAGACCGAGGTCGCGCCCCGAGAGAAGCCCGCGGTGATCATCCTGGGCTCCGGTCCGAACCGCATCGGCCAGGGCATCGAGTTCGACTACTCCTGCGTGCACGCCTCCTTCGCGCTGTCCGACGCCGGGTACGAGACCGTGATGGTCAACTGCAACCCGGAGACCGTCTCCACCGACTACGACACCTCCGACCGCCTGTACTTCGAGCCGCTGACGCTGGAGGACGTGCTGGAGATCGTCCACGCGGAGTCCCTCGCCGGCCCGATCGCGGGCGTGGTCGTGCAGCTCGGCGGCCAGACCCCGCTGGGCCTCGCCCAGGCCCTCAAGGACAACGGCGTGCCGGTCGTGGGCACCTCGCCCGAGGCGATCCACGCCGCCGAGGACCGCGGTGCCTTCGGCCGCGTCCTCGCCGAGGCCGGACTGCCGGCGCCGAAGCACGGCACGGCGACCACGTTCGCCGAGGCCAAGGCCATCGCCGACGAGATCGGCTACCCGGTTCTCGTCCGCCCGTCCTACGTCCTCGGCGGGCGTGGCATGGAGATCGTCTACGACGAGACCCGCCTCGCCTCCTACATCGCCGAGTCGACCGAGATCAGTCCTTCCCGGCCGGTCCTCGTCGACCGCTTCCTGGACGACGCCATCGAGATCGACGTCGACGCCCTGTACGACGGCGAGGAGCTGTACCTCGGCGGCGTCATGGAGCACATCGAGGAGGCCGGCATCCACTCCGGCGACTCGGCGTGCGCCCTGCCCCCGATCACGCTGGGCGGCTTCGACATCAAGCGGCTGCGCGCCTCCACCGAGGCCATCGCCGCGGGCGTCGGCGTGCGCGGACTGATCAACATCCAGTTCGCGATGGCGGGCGACATCCTCTACGTCCTGGAGGCCAACCCGCGCGCCTCCCGTACGGTCCCCTTCACCTCGAAGGCGACCGCGGTGCCGCTCGCGAAGGCCGCCGCCCGCATCTCGCTCGGCGCGACCATCGCCGAGCTGCGCGCCGAGGGCCTGCTGCCGCGGACCGGCGACGGCGGCGAGCTGCCGCTGGACGCGCCGATCTCCGTCAAGGAGGCCGTCATGCCGTGGTCGCGCTTCCGCGACATCCAGGGCCGCGGCGTCGACACCGTCCTCGGCCCGGAGATGCGCTCCACCGGCGAGGTCATGGGCATCGACTCCGTCTTCGGCACGGCGTACGCCAAGTCGCAGGCGGGCGCCTACGGCCCGCTGCCCACCAAGGGCCGCGCGTTCATCTCGGTCGCCAACCGCGACAAGCGCTCGATGATCTTCCCGGCCCGCGAGCTGGTCGCGCACGGCTTCGAGCTGCTCGCCACCTCCGGCACGGCCGAGGTCCTCAAGCGCAACGGCATCAACGCCACCGTCGTGCGCAAGCAGTCCGAGGGCACCGGCCCGAACGGCGAGCGGACCATCGTCCAGCTCATCCACGACGGCGAGGTCGACCTCATCGTCAACACCCCCTACGGCACCGGCGGCCGCCTCGACGGCTACGACATCCGTACGGCGGCCGTGGCGCGCTCCGTGCCCTGCCTGACGACCGTCCAGGCGCTCGCGGCGGCGGTCCAGGGCATCGACGCCCTCAACCACGGCGACGTGGGCGTCCGCTCGCTCCAGGAACACGCGGAACACCTGACCGCGGCCCGCGACTAGCAGCCCCGAGGGGGACACCGGAAACGGTGTCCCCCTCTTCATGAGGGCTCCCTGAAGCCTCAAGAGGACACACAGAACATGTACAAGCTCTTCTTCAACCTGGTCTTCAAGCGGATGGACCCCGAGAAGGCCCACCACCTGGCCTTCCGCTGGATTCGCCTGGCCGCCCGCATCCCCGTGCTGCGCACCTTCGTCGCGGCCGCGCTCGCGCCCCGCTACAAGGAGCTGCGCACGGAGGCCTTCGGGCTGCGCATGCACGGTCCCTTCGGGCTGGCCGCCGGCTTCGACAAGAACGCGGTCGCCGTCGACGGCATGTCGATGCTGGGCTTCGACCACGTCGAGATCGGCACGGTCACCGGCGAGGCCCAGCCCGGCAACCCCCGAAAGCGGCTGTTCCGACTCGTCGCCGACCGCGCGCTGATCAACCGCATGGGCTTCAACAACGACGGTTCCCTCACGGTCGCCGCGCGTCTGGCCTCCCGCGAGGCCGTCTTCAAGACCGTCGTCGGCGTCAACATCGGCAAGACCAAGGTCGTCCCGGAGGCGGAGGCCGTCGGCGACTACGTGAAGTCCGCCGAGCGGCTCGCCCCGTACGCCGACTACCTGGTCGTGAACGTCTCCTCGCCGAACACGCCCGGCCTGCGCAACCTCCAGGCCACCGAGGCACTGCGCCCGCTGCTCAGCGCCGTCCGCGAGGCCGCGGACCGTACGGTGGCCAACCGGCGCGTCCCGCTCCTGGTGAAGATCGCCCCCGACCTCGCCGACGAGGACATCGACGCGGTCGCCGACCTGGCCGTGGAGCTGGGCCTGGACGGCATCATCGCCACCAACACGACCATCGCGCGCGAGAGCCTCGGTCTGACGTCCGCCCCCTCGCTGGTGAAGGAGACCGGCGGGCTCTCCGGCGCACCCCTGAAGGCGCGCTCCCTCGAGGTCCTGCGCCGCCTGTACGCGCGCGTGGGCGACCGGATCACCCTGGTGGGCGTGGGCGGCGTCGAGACCGCCGAGGACGCCTGGCAGCGCATCCTGGCCGGTGCCACGCTGGTCCAGGGCTACAGCGCCTTCATCTACGAAGGCCCCTTCTGGTGCCGCGCGATCCACAAGGGCCTCGCCGCGCGTCTGCGCACCAGCCCGTACGCCACCCTCGCCGACGCCGTCGGCGCCGACGTGAGGAAGCCCGCATGACCTCGTACGAGCCCTTCGGTGCCCGTCTGCGCCGCGCGATGGACGAGCGCGGCCCGCTGTGCGTCGGGATCGACCCGCACGCCTCGCTGCTCGCCGAGTGGGGCCTGAACGACGACGTGGCCGGTCTGGAGCGGTTCAGCCGCACGGTCGTCGAGGCGGTGGCCGACCGGGTCGCCGTCCTGAAGCCGCAGAGCGCCTTCTTCGAGCGGTTCGGCTCGCGCGGGCTCGCCGTCCTGGAGAAGTCGGTCCAGGAGGCGCGTGCCGCCGGCACCCTGGTCGTGATGGACGCCAAGCGGGGCGACATCGGCTCGACCATGGCCGGGTACGCCGAGGCCTTCCTGCACCCGGACGCCCCGCTGTTCTCCGACGCCCTGACCGTCTCGCCCTACCTCGGCTACGGCTCGCTCAGCCCGGCCGTCGCGCTGGCCCGGGAGAGCGGTGCCGGGCTGTTCGTCCTGGCCCTGACCTCGAACCCGGAGGGGCCCGAGGTCCAGCACGCGGTCCGCGCGGACGGGCGGACCGTGGGCGCGACCATGCTGGCGCACCTGGCCGCCGAGAACGCGGGCGAGGAGCCGCTCGGCTCCTTCGGAGCGGTCGTCGGCGCCACGGTGGGCGACCTGTCCTCGTACGACCTGGACATCAACGGCCCGCTCCTCGCGCCCGGCGTCGGGGCGCAGGGAGCGACCGCGGCCGACCTTCCCAAGGTCTTCGGAGCCGCTGTGCGCAACGTCGTCCCGAACGTCAGCCGGGGTGTGCTGCGGCACGGTCCCGACGTCGGGGCGCTGCGGTCCGCCACGGAGCGCTTCGCGGAGGAGATCCGGACCGCCGTCACCGGCGGCTGAGATGTCTGCAGGACGCCCCGGCGGGCGGCGCCGGGGCGACTTGAGTGTGAATACATCCTCAAATCGAGGGCATTATGTCTCAAATGTCCGACCTGGCGGCGGCTGACCAGTACTTTTCCGCTGTTCTCGCTGACTCTGGCGGACTTGCCCGCTAGTCTCCGAGCAGTGGGGGCACCTCCCGCGCCCTCAAGGCAGTGGGGGAGAACGGGCAGCGTGTTGCTCGTAGCTCCCCAGGTGTGGGGCGACTAGGTTCCTCACCGGTCCGTATCCGACAGTTCGACATCCGAGGTGACGTAGGCGTGGCTCTTCCGCCCCTTACCCCTGAACAGCGCGCAGCCGCGCTCGAAAAGGCCGCCGCGGCTCGCCGGGAGCGGGCCGAGGTCAAGAATCGACTCAAGCACTCCGGCGCCTCCCTGCACGAGGTCATCAAGCAGGGCCAGGAAAACGACGTCATCGGCAAGATGAAGGTCTCCGCCCTGCTCGAGTCGCTGCCGGGCGTGGGCAAGGTCCGCGCCAAGCAGATCATGGAGCGTCTGGGCATCTCCGAGAGCCGTCGTGTGCGGGGTCTCGGCTCGAACCAGATCGCTTCTCTGGAGCGTGAGTTCGGCAGCACCGGCTCCTGAGCCCGGCCGCAGCCGGACCGGGAGTCCCGGGCACTCCGGGATTACTGGAATAATCGCTGCATGAGTGAACGTCCGCGGCTGACCGTGCTCTCCGGCCCCTCCGGGGTCGGCAAGAGCACGGTCGTCGCCCATATGCGCAAGGAACACCCCGAGGTCTGGCTCTCGGTATCGGCCACCACCCGCAAGCCGCGCCCCGGCGAGCGGCACGGAGTCCACTACTTCTTCGTCACCGACGAGGAGATGGACAAGCTGATCGCCAACGGCGAGCTGCTGGAATGGGCCGAGTTCGCCGGCAACCGCTACGGCACGCCCCGGGTGGCGGTGCTGGAGCGGCTGGAGAACGGCGAGCCCGTTCTGCTGGAGATCGACCTTCAGGGTGCCCGCCAGGTTCGCGAGTCGATGTCCGACGCGCAGCTGGTGTTCCTGGCTCCGCCCTCCTGGGAGGAGCTGGTGCGCAGGCTCACCGGCCGGGGAACCGAGCCGCCCGAGGTCATCGAGCGCCGCCTGGAGGCGGCCAGGACCGAGCTGGCGGCCGAGCCGGAGTTCGACGTGACCTTGGTCAACACCTCTGTCAAGGACGTGGCGAGCGAGCTGCTAGCCTTGATGGACGTTGTGTGATCGTGACTGCTGCACGCAGGTGTAGGCACACCGGTCGCACCGACTGATTCTTTCCCATCCATCGGAAGGTAGAGCGTGTCCTCTTCCATCACCGCGCCCGAGGGCATCATCAACCCGCCGATCGACGAGCTTCTCGAGGCCACCGACTCGAAGTACAGCCTCGTGATCTACGCGGCCAAGCGTGCCCGCCAGATCAACGCGTACTACTCGCAGCTCGGTGAGGGTCTCCTCGAGTACGTCGGTCCGCTCGTCGACACCCACGTGCACGAGAAGCCGCTCTCGATCGCCCTGCGTGAGATCAACGCGGGTCTGCTGACCTCCGAGGCCATCGAGGGCCCGGCGCAGTAGTACTTTTCAGATCGCAGTTGCTTTCTCCACAGGCCCGGCAGCACGTCTGCCGGGCCTGTGGTGTGTGATGGTCTCGTAGGTGTGGTCTCGTACGCCGCCGAGCGTGCCGAGCAGGGGAGAGACGGTGGACAAGCCGAGGGTCGTTCTGGGGGTCAGTGGCGGAATCGCCGCGTACAAGGCCTGTGAGCTGCTGAGACGGTTCACGGAGTCGGGCCATGACGTGCGCGTGGTGCCCACCGCCTCCGCGCTGCACTTCGTCGGCGCCGCCACCTGGTCCGCCCTGTCCGGCAACCCGGTCTCCACCGAGGTCTGGGACGACGTCCACGAGGTCCCGCACGTCCGTATCGGCCAGCAGGCCGACCTGGTCGTGGTGGCCCCGGCCACCGCCGACATGCTCGCCAAGGCCGCCCACGGCCTCGCCGACGACCTGCTGACCAACACACTCCTCACCGCCCGCTGCCCGGTCGTGTTCGCGCCCGCGATGCACACCGAGATGTGGGAGCACCCCGCAACCCAGGAGAACGTGGCCACGCTGCGCCGCCGTGGCGCCGTCGTCGTCGAGCCCGCCGTCGGCCGCCTCACCGGTGTCGACACCGGCAAGGGCAGGCTGCCCGACCCGGCGGAGATCTTCGAGATCTGCCGGCGCGTGCTGACCCGAGGCGTCGCCGAGCCGGACCTCGCAGGCCGGCACGTCGTCGTCTCGGCCGGCGGCACGCGCGAGCCCCTCGACCCCGTCCGCTTCCTCGGCAACCGCTCCTCCGGCAAGCAGGGCTACGCCCTCGCCCGTACGGCCGCGGCCCGCGGCGCCCGGGTGACGCTGATCGCGGCCAACGCCGGTCTGCCGGACCCGGCCGGTGTCGACGTCGTCCACGTGGGCACCGCCGTTCAACTGCGTGAAGCGGTTCTTAAGGCCGCGGCGGACGCCGACGCCGTCGTCATGGCCGCCGCCGTGGCCGACTTCCGCCCGTCGGCGTACGCGGCCGGAAAGATCAAGAAGAAGGACGGGAAGGACCCCGACCCGATCGTGCTGGTGCGGAATCCGGACATTCTCGCGGAGATCTCGGCCGACCGGGCCCGCGCCGGACAGGTGGTCGTCGGTTTCGCCGCCGAGACGGACGACGTCCTGGCCAACGGCCGCGTCAAGCTGGCCCGCAAGGGCTGCGACCTGCTCGTGGTCAACGAGGTGGGGGAGCGCAAGACCTTCGGTTCCGAGGAGAACGAGGCCGTCGTACTGGGCGCCGACGGCAGCGAGACCCCCGTACCGCATGGCCCGAAAGAAGCCCTCGCCGACATCGTGTGGGACCTGGTTGCCGCCCGCCTGGGCTGATCGGGTTCCGCCGTCCGGGGCGAAGAGTTTCGGCCGTTCGACGGGTGTTTTCCCAGCGCCGTCGGACACGGCAATGTCGCGTGGTGCCCTCTGGCCAAGGTCACCGGCATTGTGCAGAATGCCCGTGCCGCAGGTCACAGCGCTCCCGAGAGGCGAGACACGTGGGCCGGTGGCACGGTGCGACCCGTAAACTGTTCTCGGACGAGGCCAGGCGCAGCCCTGTGCCCGTCCGCAAATGATCAGCCAGCAGCCGCTGCAACCCCAGGGAGCGTTGTGTCCCGTCGCTTGTTCACCTCGGAGTCCGTGACCGAGGGTCACCCCGACAAGATCGCTGACCAGATCAGCGACACCATTCTCGACGCGCTTCTGCGCGAGGACCCGACCTCCCGGGTCGCCGTCGAAACCCTGATCACCACCGGCCTGGTGCACGTGGCCGGCGAGGTCACGACCAAGGCCTACGCGGACATCGCGACCCTGGTCCGCGGCAAGATCCTGGAGATCGGCTACGACTCCTCGAAGAAGGGCTTCGACGGCGCTTCCTGCGGCGTGTCGGTGTCGATCGGCGCGCAGTCCCCGGACATCGCCCAGGGTGTCGACACGGCCTACGAGAACCGTGTCGAAGGTGACGAGGACGAGCTGGACCGCCAGGGTGCGGGCGACCAGGGTCTGATGTTCGGCTACGCGTCCGACGAGACGCCGACCCTGATGCCGCTGCCGATCTTCCTGGCGCACCGCCTGTCCAAGCGGCTGTCCGAGGTCCGCAAGAACGGCACGATCCCCTACCTGCGCCCGGACGGCAAGACGCAGGTCACCATCGAGTACGACGGCGACAAGGCCGTCCGCCTCGACACCGTGGTGGTCTCCTCGCAGCACGCCAGCGACATCGACCTGGAGTCGCTGCTCGCTCCGGACATCCGTGAGTTCGTCGTCGAGCCCGAGCTGAAGGCGCTCCTGGACGACGGCATCAAGCTGGACACCGAGGGCTACCGCCTGCTGGTCAACCCGACCGGGCGTTTCGAGATCGGCGGCCCGATGGGCGACGCCGGTCTGACCGGCCGCAAGATCATCATCGACACCTACGGCGGCATGGCCCGCCACGGCGGCGGCGCCTTCTCCGGCAAGGACCCGTCCAAGGTCGACCGCTCGGCCGCGTACGCCATGCGCTGGGTCGCCAAGAACGTCGTGGCGGCGGGCCTGGCCTCCCGCTGCGAGGTCCAGGTCGCCTACGCCATCGGCAAGGCCGAGCCGGTGGGTCTGTTCGTGGAGACCTTCGGCACCAACAAGGTCGAGACCGAGAAGATCGAGAAGGCGATCGACCAGGTCTTCGACCTCCGCCCGGCCGCCATCATCCGCGCCCTCGACCTGCTGCGTCCGATCTACGCCCAGACGGCGGCGTACGGCCACTTCGGCCGCGAGCTGCCCGACTTCACCTGGGAGCGCACGGACCGCGTGGACGCCCTGCGTGAGGCCGTGGGCCTGTAGGCACGGTACGGCTCTTCTCGTCGAGGCCCGGTTCCCCTCGGGGGCCGGGCCTCGGCATGTCCCGGAGCGTTCCGACGTATCCCGGGACACCCCGGGCGGGGCCCGGAAAAGGGGTCGCCGCGGGGGGCCGTCGGCCCGTACGGTGATGATCTCCCGGTGCGCCGGCTGCGGTTACTTCGGTGGAGCGCGCCTCGTGCGTGCGGTGAATCTGGAACGTGCTCACCGCTGTCGATCGGATCTCGGGAGACCGACGCCCGCCCGGTGCGTAGGACGCGGGTACTTCCGGGTGATCCCCTCGCAGGTTCGAATCCTGCTGCCGGTCCCACGGCGGACCGGTATGGCCGAGCGGCCCAAGGCAGAAGCGCCGAACGGCACCCCGCTGCCGGCCCTGATCTCGGGCGGGCGTCGGCGGCCGGCTCCGGTGTCAGTGCCGTTTGGTAAGAATGCAAGCGTGAGCAGCGAGAACGGGCAGGGGGACCGCGGGGCCGAGGAGGCGCCGCCGGAGCAGCTCGCGCTCATCCGGGAGAGCGTGCGCGGGGCCAAGGTGCCCCGGGCCAAGCCGCGCACATGGCGCGGGGCCGCCCTCGCCAAGGAGCGGCCCGTCGCGCGTGTGCTCGTCGACAAAGGAGTGCTCCACCTCGACCGGTACTTCGACTACGCCGTACCCGAGGAGCTGGACGCCGAGGCGCAGCCCGGTGTCAGGGTGCGGGTGCGGTTCGGCGCCGGGCGCCACCGCGTGCGTGAGGGGCGCCGCGAAGGCGGCGGCCTCATCGACGGTTTCCTCATCGAGCGGCGGGCCGAGTCCGACTACTCGGGGCCGTTGGCCGCCCTCGCCCAGGTCGTGTCGCCCGAGCCGGTGCTGAGCGAGGAGTTGCTCGGACTCGCGCGGGCCGTCGCCGACCGGTACGCGGGAAGCCTCGCCGACGTGCTTCAGCTGGCCGTGCCGCCGCGCAGCGCCAGGGCCGAGCGGCGCCCGTCGCCCGCACCCCTGTCGTCACCGCCCGCGCCCGGCACCGGGTCCTGGGCGCGGTACGAGCACGGAGCCGCCTTCCTGGAGTCGCTGGCCTCCGGGGGAGCGCCCAGGGCCGTGTGGAACGCGCTGCCGGGGCCGCTGTGGAGCGAGGAGCTGGCCCGGGCCGTCGCCGCGACGCTCGCCTCGGGACGCGGCGCGCTCGTCGTCGTACCGGACGGGCGGGCCGCCACGCGGGTCGATGCCGCGCTCACCGAGCTGCTCGGCGAGGGCCGGCATGTGCTGCTCACGGCGGACGCCGGGCCCGAGAGGCGGTACGCGCAGTGGCTCGCGGTGCGGCGGGGAGCCGTACGGGCCGTGGTCGGGACGCGGGCGGCCATGTTCGCTCCCGTGCAGGACCTGGGGCTCGTCGCCATCTGGGACGACGGTGACGACAGCCACGGCGAGCAGCACGCTCCTCAGCCGCACGCACGCGACGTGCTCCTGCTGCGTGCCGCCCTGGACAAGTGCGCCTTCCTGTCGGGGAGTTGGAGCTGCACCGTCGAAGCCGCGCAGCTGGTCGAGAGTGGCTGGGCGCGCCCCCTGGTCGCCGCGCGGGAGCAGGTGCGGCGGGCCGCGCCCGTGGTGCGCACCGTCGGGGACGACGACCTCGCACGCGACGAGGCCGCCCGCGCTGCCCGGCTGCCCACCCTCGCCTGGCAGGTGGTCCGCGAGGGGCTTCGGCACGGGCCGGTGCTGGTCCAGGTGCCCCGGCGCGGCTATGTACCCCGCCTGGCCTGCGCGCAGTGCCGGGCGCCCGCGCGCTGCCGGCACTGCGCCGGACCGTTGCAGGCCCAGGACGCGGGCGCGCTGCGGTGCGACTGGTGCGGGCGTGAGGAGAGCGCCTGGCACTGCCCCGAGTGCGGGGGCTTCCGGCTGCGGGCGCAGGTTGTCGGCGCCCGCCGGACCGCCGAGGAGCTGGGGCGGGCCTTTCCCGCCGTACCGGTGCGCACCTCGGGGCGGGAACACGTCCTGGACACCGTGCCGGGCACGCCCGCCCTCGTCGTGAGCACCCCGGGTGCCGAGCCGGTCGCCGAGGGCGGTTACGCCGCCGCCCTGCTGCTGGACGGCTGGGCCATGCTCGGGCGGCCCGATCTGCGGGCCGGTGAGGACGCGCTGCGCCGCTGGATCGCGGCCGGGGCGCTGGTGCGGCCGCAGGCGGAGCACGGGACCGTGGTCGTCGTTGCCGAGCCGACCCTCAGACCCGTGCAGGCGCTGGTGCGCTGGGACCCCGTGGGGCATGCGGTGCGCGAGCTGACCGAGCGGGCCGAACTGGGGTTCCCGCCGGTGTCGCGGATGGCGGCCGTGTCCGGGACGCCGACGGCCGTCGCCGAGTTCCTGGGAGCGGTCGAACTGCCGCCGGACGCGGAGGTGCTGGGCCCCGTGCCGCTGCCGCCCACGCTGCCCGGCCGGGCCCGCAGGCCCGGTGCGCCGCCCCCCGGGGAGGACTGGGAGCGGGCGCTCGTCCGGGTCCCGCCGGGCAGCGGGGCCGCGCTGGCTGCCGCCCTGAAGACCGCTCAGGCGGCGCGGATGGCGCGGGGGAGCGAGGAGCCGGTGCGGGTACGGATCGATCCGCCGGACATCGGCTGACGTGCGGGTGTCGGGCATGCGCCGACGTGTCGGTGTTGGGCGTTGGCTGACGCGGTGCCAATGGGCATGTGCCGACGTGTCGGTGTTGGGCGTTGGCTGACGTGGTGCCAATGGGCATGCGCCGACGTGTTGGTGCCGGACATCGGCCGACGCGGTACCGCCGGGCGGGAGCCGACATGTCGGGACCGGTGGCGCGAGGCGAACGGCGGGGTGGCAACGTGCAGACGAACGGCTGCCCTCCCGGATGCCTCCCGGGAGGGCAGGGGTGCGGGCGGGTCAGCCGTTGCGCGGGCCGGGGAAGGCCGTCGGACGTACGTCGTCGCGGAGCGTCGGGCTGCCCGCGGTCGGCTGCGTCGGCATGGAGCGGGCCGCGGGGACCGTCGGCACCGTGGGCAGGCTGGTGGTCACGCTGGTGGTCACGTTGATCGCGCGGGTGCCGGCCGCCTCCGCCGCCCGGTCGGCCTCCGCGGCGGCCTGGGTCGCGGCGCGGCGGGCGCCGTAACGGCGGTGCACCGCCTGCTTGGTGACGCCGAGCGCCGAGCCCACCGCGTCCCAGGAGAAGCCGAGTGAGCGGTCGAAGTCCACGGCGGCCGTGACCAGGGTTTCGACACTGTCCCGGAGTTCCTGGGCGAGGCGGACCGTCGGGGCGGGGGCGCGTCCGTAGACGACGAAGCCCGTGGAAGGGCCGGAGCGGCGCGGGCGGTAGACGTTGCCCAGCTGAGCGGTGAGGGTGCGCAGCGCGTCCACCTGCCGGCGGACTCGCTCGATGTCCCGCACCAGCAAGTGCAGGCTGGCCCGGGCCTGGGCGTCGTGGGTTGCATGGTCGGCCATGAACAAGCCTCTCGAACCGGCGGTGAAAGGAATTGGGCCGCGAAAGCGGCCCTATGTGGTCAACTCTTTCTTGACCAACGCGTGGGCGCTCCGGTGGTCACGGTGTGGGGGCGTATGGGCATATGCGTACGCCGTTCTCCCGCCCGCGCACCCCCCGCTTCCACTCTGCAAAGAGGCCGGACAACCTGTGGGGTGCCCGCAGTCGGCGGTTTTCCCTCCGCCACCGCGATGCCGCGGGTGCAGGTGTCGCCGCGGTCGCCGTGCTGCCCGTGCAGGGGTCACCCGTGGTTGCCGTGCTGCCCGTGCAAGAGTCACCCGTGGTTGCCGTGCTGCCCCTGCAAGGGTCACCCGTGGTCGGCATGCCGCTGGGGCCGGTGTCATCCGCGGTCGCCACCTCCTCGTCGGCGGTGCCGTCATAGACTGGTGAGCTGCCCGTCCAACACCCGCCCGAGAGGCCCGATCCCGCATATGAAGCTTGTCTTCGCCGGTACCCCCGAGGTCGCCGTTCCCGCTCTGGACGCTCTGATCGCCTCCGGGCGGCACGAGGTGGCCGCCGTCGTCACGCGGCCCGACGCGCCGGCCGGGCGGGGGCGCAGGCTGGTCGCGTCGCCCGTGGCCGAGCGGGCGGAGGAGGCCGGTATCGAGGTGCTCAAGCCCCTCAAGCCGCGCGACCCGGAGTTCCTGGAGCGGCTGACGGAGATCGCCCCCGACTGCTGCCCCGTCGTCGCCTACGGGGCCCTGCTGCCCCGGGCGGCCCTGGACATCCCCGCGCACGGCTGGGTCAACCTGCACTTCTCGCTGCTGCCCGCCTGGCGGGGCGCCGCGCCCGTGCAGCACGCCGTCATGGCGGGCGACGAGATCACGGGCGCGGCCACCTTCCTGATCGAGGAGGGCCTCGACTCCGGGCCGGTCTACGGCACCGTCACCGAGGAGATCCGGCCCACCGACACCAGCGGCGACCTGCTCACCCGGCTCGCCTTCGCCGGTGCCGGGCTGCTCGCCGCGACCATGGACGGCATCGAGGAGGGCACCCTGAAGGCCGTGCCCCAGGCGGCCGAGGGCATCACCCTCGCGCCGAAGATCACCGTCGAGGACGCCCAGGTGCACTGGGCGACGCCCGCACTGCGGGTCGACCGGGTCGTGCGCGGGTGCACGCCGGCCCCGGGCGCCTGGACCACCTTCCGCGGGGAGCGGCTCAAGCTGATCCAGGTCACGCCGGTGCCCGAGCGGACCGACCTCGCCCCGGGGCAGATGGTGGTCGGCAAGAACAGCGTCCACGTGGGCAGCGGGTCGTACGCCGTCGAGCTGCTGTGGGTGCAGGCGCAGGGCAAGAAGCCGATGCGGGCCGCCGACTGGGCCCGCGGGGTGCGCATCGCCGAGGGCGAGCGACTGGGCGGCTGAGGACCGGAAGACGGGGGTGACGGCGTTCCGACGTACGCTGGGAACCGCACCCCCTTCTTCACATCCGGAGCACCTTTTTCGTGAGCGAGCAGTCCCGGCGGCCGCGCAGGCCCGCCAAGCCCTACCGCCGTCCCCAGAAGGACCCCGTCCGCATCCTCGCCTTCGAGGCGCTGCGGGCCGTGGACGAACGGGACGCGTACGCCAACCTCGTGCTGCCGCAGCTGCTGCGCAAGGCGCGGGAGAAGGAGGGCCCCGAAAAATTCGACACGCGGGACGCCGCCCTCGCCACCGAGCTGGTGTACGGGACGCTGCGCCGCCAGGGGACGTACGACGCCGTGATCGCCGAGTGTGTCGACCGCCCGCTGCGTGAGGTCGACCCGCCCGTGCTCGACGTGCTGAGCCTGGGCGCGCACCAGTTGCTCGGGACGCGGATCCCGACGCACGCCGCCGTGTCCGCCTCCGTCGAGCTGGCGCGGGTGGTGCTCGGGGACGGGCGGGCCAAGTTCGTCAACGCCGTGCTGCGCAAGATCGCGCAGCACGACCTGGACGGATGGCTGGAGAAGGTCGCGCCGCCCTACGACGAGGATCCCGAGGACCATCTCGCCGTCGTGCACTCGCACCCCCGCTGGGTCGTCTCCGCGCTGTGGGACTCCCTCGGCGGCGGGCGGGCCGCTATCGAGGACCTGCTGGAGGCGGACAACGAGCGGCCCGAGGTGACCCTGGTGGCACGGCCCGGGCGGGCCACCACCGAGGAACTGCTCCGGGAGGACGCGGCCGTTGCGGGCCGCTGGTCTCCCTACGCCGTGCGGCTCGCCGAGGGCGGTGAGCCCGGCGCCGTCGAGGCGGTGCGCGAGGGGCGGGCCGGGGTGCAGGACGAGGGCAGCCAGCTGGTCGCCCTCGCGCTGGCGAACGTCCCGATCGAGGGTCCCGACGAGAAGTGGCTCGACGGGTGCGCCGGTCCCGGCGGCAAGGCCGCGCTGCTGGCCGCCCTCGCCGCCGAGCGCGGGGCCGCGCTGCTCGCCTCCGAGAAGCAGCCGCACCGCGCGGGTCTGGTGGCGAAGGCCCTGCACGGCAACCCGGGGCCGTACCAGGTCATCGCCGCCGACGGGACCCGGCCGCCGTGGCGGCCCGGCACCTTCGACCGCGTGCTGATGGACGTGCCGTGCACCGGCCTCGGCGCGCTGCGCCGGCGCCCGGAGGCCCGGTGGCGGCGGCGCCCAGAGGACCTCGACAGCTTCGCGCCGCTCCAGCGCACCCTGCTGCGCACCGCCCTGGACTCGGTGCGCGTCGGCGGGGTCGTCGGCTACGCCACCTGCTCGCCGCACCTCGCCGAGACCCGGTCCGTCGTCGCCGACGTGCTCAAACAGCACCCCGAGGCCGAGCTGATCGACGCCCGGCCGCTGCTGCCCGGCGTCCCCGCGCTCGGCGACGGCCCGGACGTGCAGCTGTGGCCGCACCTGCACGGCACGGACGCGATGTACCTGGCGCTCCTGCGCCGCACCGGCTGACCGCACGGGCAGCCGCCGCCCGGAGGTGCGTCCGGCCGCCCCCGCTTACGCTCGGGGTGTCCGCACACGGTGGGGTCGCCATGGTCGTCGATCTGCTGCTGATCGCCCTTGCCATCACGCTCGATCCGTTGCCGCTCACCGCGTTCGTCCTGGTGGTGGCTTCGGCGAAGGGCGTGTGGAAGGGCCTCGTCTTCATCCTGAGCTGGCTGGCGTGCCTGGTCGCGGTGATCGCCATGGTCCTGGCCGTGACCGGTGGACATCCTCCGGCGCCGAGGTCGACTCCGTCGACGGCCGTGCTGGCGGCGAAGCTGGCGATCGGGGTGGGGCTCGTCGTCTACGGCGAACACCGGCGGCGGCGGATGGTCGCCGAACGCGCCCACCGTCACGCACCGGAGCCGCCGAGCCTGACGTCCGAACTCGACCGCAGCACGGTGTGGACCTCGGCGGGTCTGGCCGTGCTGCTGCAGCCCTGGGGCATGGTCGCCGCGGGAGCGACGACGGTGGTGTCCGCGGACCTGTCCCATCCGGTGACCTGGTTCGTCCTCTTCGCCTTCTGCCTGCTCGCCACGGCGAGTCTGCTGGCCGTCGAGCTGTACGTGGTGTTCGCGCCGGAGCAGGCGAAGCCCCGCCTGCTGCGGCTGCGTGCCTGGATGAAGGGGCACCAGCAGCAGGCGATCGTGATCCTCTGTCTCGGCCTCGGGCTCTGGCTCACCGGAAGGAGCATCTACCAGCTCACCGCATGAGGGCGGGCGCCGTCGGCCGGTGTCCACAGGCGCCCGCATACCGTCCGACAAGTGTGATGAAAAGGCCTCGCCTGTGGACCGGCGCGAACATCAGTGCCCCGGACATGGCAGGCTTGGGTCATGGCCGCGCAGATCAACCCCAGCATCCTGTCCGCCGACTTCGCCCGTCTCGCCGACGAGGCGAAGGCGGTCGAGGGCGCCGACTGGCTCCACGTCGACGTCATGGACAACCATTTCGTCCCGAACCTCACGCTCGGCGTGCCGGTCGTGGAATCCCTGGCCCGGGCGACGGGTACACCGCTGGACTGCCACCTGATGATCGAGAACCCCGATCGCTGGGCGCCGCAGTACGTGGAGGCGGGTGCATCCTCCGTCACCTTCCACGTGGAGGCCGCCGGTGCGCCCGTGCGACTCGCCCGGGAGATCCGCGCCAAGGGCGCCCGCGCCTCCATGGCGCTCAAGCCCGCGACGCCGATCGAGCCGTACGAGGACCTGCTCCCGGAGCTCGACATGCTGCTGATCATGACGGTCGAGCCGGGCTTCGGCGGCCAGTCCTTCCTGGACATCATGCTTCCCAAGATCCGCCGCACCCGTGAGCTGATCACCAAGCACGGTCTCCAGCTGTGGTTGCAGGTCGACGGCGGTGTCTCGGCCTCCACGATCGAACGGTGCGCGGAAGCGGGGGCGGACGTGTTCGTCGCCGGTTCGGCGGTGTACGGGGCGGAGGACCCGGCTCAGGCGGTGCGTGCCCTGCGCGCCCAGGCGGACGCGGCCACCGCCAAGGCGTCCTGGGCATGCGACCACTGAGCCACGGCTACGTGAACGCTTGAAGGAACGGCGCCCATCAGGGCGGATCAGTTGCGCCGAATCTGCAAGGATGAACGGCGAATCCAGAGTGTGAACAGCAGTGAGGAGATCGCCGTGTCGGGTATGTCGGCGGGCCGGTCAGCCATGCGGATGGGACCCGCTGAGCTGGTGCAGGCGGCGGCCATGGCCCGCCGCTTCTACCTCGAGGGGAAGTCCAAGATCCAGATCGCCGAGGAGTTCGGCGTCAGCCGCTTCAAGGTGGCCCGGGTCCTGGAGACGGCCCTCGAACGGGATCTCGTACGTATCGAGATCCGTGTGCCGGCCGAGCTGGACGCCGAGCGCTCCGACGCGCTCCGCGCCCGCTACGGCCTCAGGCACGCCGTCGTGGTCGAGTCCCCGGCCGAGGCCGAGGAGACCCCCGACCCCGAGAACCTCGGCGAGGTCGCCGCCGACCTGCTCGGCGAACTCGTCAACGAGGGGGACGTGCTCGGGCTGGCCTGGGGCCGGTCCACCATCCACATGGCGGCGGCTCTCGACCGGCTGCCGCCGTGCACGGTGGTGCAGCTGACGGGCGTGTACGACGCGGGGACCGCCGAACGCGGCTCGGTGGAGGCGGTGCGCCGCGCCGCCCAGGTGTCGGGCGGCGACGCGCACCCCATCTACGCACCGATGCTGCTGCCGGACGCGGCCACCGCGGCAGCACTGCGCCACCAGACCGGGATCGCCCGGGCCTTCGAGTACTTCGACAAGGTCACGGTCGCCTGCGTCTCCATCGGCTCCTGGGAGCCGGGCATCTCGACGGTGCACGACATGCTCAGCGACGAGGAGCGCGCGCACTACGCCTCGCTCGGTGTCGCCGCCGAGATGTCCGCGCACCTCTTCGACACCGAGGGGCGCCGGGTCGGGCGGGACCTGGGGGAGCGGTGCATCACGGTCAAGGCCGACCAGCTGCGCCGTATCCCGGAGGTCGTGGCGATCGCCGGCGGGCAGCGCAAGGCGACCGCGATCGACGCGGTGCTGCGCTCCGGGCTGGTCACCAGCCTGGTCACGGACACCTCGGCCGCGGACTACCTGATGACGGCGGGACCGACGCCCAGGCCCGCGCTCAGCCGCGCGGACCCGGACGGAGCCTGACGGCGGGTCGCGGCGACGCCGTGACGGGACGGCCGTGGCAGCATCGGCGGCATGCTGCTGCGGTTCGTTCCCCCACCGGTGCTGCGTCGCGTCCCCCGGGCGCTCGCGGCACTGCTGGTCTGTCTCTCCGCCCTGCTGACGGGGTGCTCGTCGCACACCGGCGCCGCGACGGCTCGGAGCGTGTCCGCCCCGGCGTGGGCCGGGGACATGGCCACCGTCGAGGCGTCCCGGCTCCCGGCCGAGGCCCGGCAGACCCTCGCCCTGATCGACAAGGGCGGGCCCTATCCGTACGCCAGGGACGGGATCGTCTTCGGCAACTTCGAGCGGCTGCTGCCCGGGCACCGGCGCGGCTACTACCACGAGTACACGGTGAAGACGCCGGGCTCGCACGACCGCGGGGCACGGCGCATCGTCACCGGACAGGGCGGGGAGATCTACTACAGCGATGATCACTACAAGTCGTTCCGGGCGGTGCTGAGATGAGCGAAGACCTGGCGGGCCGGCTCGCGGTCACCCTCGACCTCGCGGGTGTGACGGACAAGGCGGGCCTGATGGACCGGACGGCCCGGGCCCTGGCGCTGCCCGACTGGTTCGGACGCAACTGGGACGCGCTCGCCGACTCCCTCTCCGACCACACGGTCTGGCCGGAAGGCGCGGTCGAGCAGGGGCTGCTCGTCGTCGTGCGCGGCTGGCGGCCGTACGCCGAGGCGAACCCGGGCGAGTGGCGGACCGCCGAGGACGTGTTCGCCGAGGCGGTCGGCCGCACCCCGGCGCTGACCGTCGTCCTGGCTCTTGGAGGATCCTCCTAGACCCCCTCCGACCAGCCTGGATGTTCTGTGGGGGCGTGACACGGTCCCGGCCATGGGAGAATGAAGTACGTGCTCTTTTCCCCCTGGCGCACCCGTCGGGGGGTCACCTCTGATCGACTGGGATGTGCAGCACGTGCGATTCCTCAATGACATCCAGCCCGCGTACGACCTGACGTACGACGACGTGTTCATGGTGCCGAGCCGCTCCGCGGTGGGCTCGCGTCAGGGCGTGGACCTCGGCGCGCCGGACGGCACGGGCACCACCATCCCGCTCGTCGTCGCCAACATGACCGCCATCGCCGGCCGCCGGATGGCCGAGACGGTCGCCCGGCGCGGTGGCCTGGTGGTCATCCCGCAGGACATCCCGATCGACGTCGTCACGGACGTCGTCTCCTGGGTGAAGAGCCGCCACCTGGTGCTGGACACCCCGATCGTGCTGGCCCCGCACCAGACCGTCGCCGACGCCCTGGCCCTGCTGCCCAAGCGGGCGCACAACGCCGGTGTGGTCGTCGACGGGGAGAACCGGCCCGTCGGTGTCGTCACCGACGCGGACCTGAGCGGCGTGGACCGCTTCACCCAGCTCGAAGTGGTCATGTCCCGGGACCTGCTGCTGCTCGACGCCGACATAGAGCCGCGCGAGGCCTTCAACACGCTGGACGCGCACAACCGCCGTTACGCCCCGGCCGTCGACAAGGACGGCAGGCTCGCCGGCATCCTGACCCGCAAGGGCGCGCTGCGCGCCACGCTGTACACCCCGGCCGTCGACGCGCAGGGCAGGCTGCGCATCGCCGCCGCCGTCGGCATCAACGGCGACGTCGCGGGCAAGGCCAAGCAGCTGCTCGACGCGGGCGTGGACACGCTCGTCATCGACACCGCGCACGGCCACCAGGAGTCGATGATCAGCGCCATCAAGCTGGTGCGCGCGCTCGACCCGCAGGTGCCGATCGCCGCGGGCAACATCGTCTCCGCCGAGGGCGTCAAGGACCTCGTCGACGCGGGCGCGGACATCATCAAGGTCGGTGTCGGCCCCGGCGCCATGTGCACCACCCGGATGATGACCGGCGTGGGCCGCCCGCAGTTCTCGGCCGTCCTGGAGTGCGCCGCCGAGGCGAAGAAGTACGGCAAGCACGTGTGGGCCGACGGCGGCGTCCGGCACCCGCGCGACGTGGCCATGGCCCTCGCGGCCGGCGCGTCCAACGTGATGGTCGGCTCCTGGTTCGCGGGCACCTACGAGTCCCCCGGCGACCTCCAGCAGGATGCGGGCGGCCGCCTCTACAAGGAGTCCTTCGGCATGGCCTCCGCGCGTGCCGTGGCCAACCGCACCTCGGACGAGTCCGCGTACGACCGGGCCCGCAAGTCGCTGTTCGAGGAGGGCATCTCCACCTCCCGGATGTTCCTCGACCCGGCCCGTCCGGGCGTCGAGGACCTGATCGACTCGATCATCGCGGGCGTCCGCTCCTCCTGCACCTACGCCGGCGCGGGCTCCCTGGAGGAGTTCGCCGAGAAGGCCATCGTGGGCATCCAGAGCGCGGCCGGCTACGCCGAGGGCAAGCCGCTGCACGCCAGCTGGAGCTGACCCCGACTCCCTTCCTCACGGCCCCCGTTGT
>NZ_JBFAET010000123.1:0-26825 GCF_040642095.1 Streptomyces sp. NPDC020362 | reverse complement strand
TCCTTCGACGAGGACGTTGCGTGCTGCGTTGTGGTCGCGGTCGTGCACGGTGGCGCACTGGCTGCATGTCCACTCCCGGACGTGCAGGGGCTTGGGGCCGTCGCGGAATTGGCAGGCCGAGCAGACCTGGGAGGACGGGAAGGCCTGGTCCACCTTGGCGAAGGTGCGGCCGTGCTTGACCGCCTTGTACTCGAGCATGCCGACGAACGCGGACCATCCCGCGTCGTGCACGGACTTGGCGAGCCGGGTGCGCGCGAGGCCGGACACCGCGAGGTTTTCCACGTACACCGCTTGGTTGTCGCGAATGATCTGTGTGGATGCCTTGTGGTGCCAGTCCCGGAGCCGGTCCGCCACCTTTGCGTGCTGGCGTGCGACCTTGATGCGGGCCTTGGCCCGGTTCTTCGATCCCCTGGCCTTGCGGGACAGCTCCCGCTGAAGGCGCTTGAGCTTCTTCTCGGCCCGGCGCAGGAAGCGGGCGCTGCCGATCTTGCTGCCGTCGGACAGGACGGCGAAGGCGGACAGGCCGAGGTCGAGGCCGGCGTCGGTCTGCAGGCCGGGGAGGATGTCCGGCTCGGTGTCCACGACGAAGCTGAGGAAGTACCGGCCGGAGCTGGCTTTGGTGACGGTCAGGGACGTGGGTGCGGCCGCAAGCGGTCGGGACCACTTGGCTTTGAGGTTGCCGGCCTTGGCCACGTACACCGTGCCGTCGTCCTGTAGGGAGAAGGCGTTGGTGTTGAGGCGGATCGACTGCCGGGTGTCTTTCTTCGACTTGTAGCGGGGAGGGCCGACCTTGCGGCCCTGTCGCTTGCCCTTGAGCGAGTCGAGGAAGTTCTTGTAGGCGGTGTCCAGGTCCCGCAGGGACTGCTGAACGACGACCGCCGACACGTCGGCGAGCCAGGCGCGTTCCCTCGGTGCGCTTGGCCTGGGTGATGCGAAGCCGGGACAGCTCGGCCGACTTCACGTACGGCAGTCCTGCCGCGTGCGCTGCTTTCCGGTCGCGCAGGCAGTCGTTCCACACCACGCGGGCGCACCCGAACGCACTGGCCAGCGCACGACGCTGGGAGGCGCCGGGTAGGCCCGGTAGTTGTAGCGGAGCTGCACGCCCGGGAGCCTACTGCGATTGGCTTCATGGATGGGCGGAACGACTACAGGCGTGGAAGACCCACGTCGTTTCGGCGATGCATGTGCACTTGGTCTTTGTGACCAGGTATCGGCTCTCTAAGGGCTGTCCCGCAATTGATCTTTGAAGAGTGTAGCGGGATTGATCGCCCCTGGCGGGTGGCCCGCTATGCAGTTGCCTGGAGGAGGTTGTGGAGGCGTGCGATGCCAAGCATGGCGTGGTGGACGCCGTCTCCCCTGAGGCGGCAATCACGCAGGATCTTCCAGGCCTTCATGCGCGCGAAGACGTGCTCAACACGGGCGCGGACCTGCTTGTGGGAGCGATTGTGCTCGCGCTTCCAGTCGCACAGCTCACCGCCGGCCGGGCGGCGGTGCGGGATGACCAGTCCGGTGCCCGGGTAGCCGCCGTCGGCGATCGTTCTGGTCTTGCCGACGGCAGCTCTGGCGCCGGACTCGGCCCAGGCCTTGCAGTCGTTGCGGTTGCCCGGCACCGGGCGTCCGACGACAACGACCAGCTGGCTGTCGGCGTCGATGACGACCTGGTGGTTCGTGGAGTACCAATAGTTCTTCGACTGCTGGGCGACGGCGTGGTCACGGGTGGGCACGAGGGTGCCATCCACGATGAGCACCGTTCCCATGGTGAATCGCTGCCGCTGCTTGAGTGCCAGCAGAGGCCCCACGTGATCGACGATCCGATCGGCCGCAGACTTCGAGACGCCGAACAACGGAGCAAGCTGCCGCAACGTCAGGTTGGTGCGCCAGTAGGTAGCCACCAGCAAGACACGGTCCTCCAACGGCAGCGACCAGGGGCGACCCGGCCGCGCTGCATCAGCGCCCTCACGACGCAGCTGACCCATGAGCTTCCGGAACGCCTGCGGGCTCAACCCCGTGAACGGGGCTATCCAGGACGGCTCTGACGCCGTGATCACACCAGCCACACCAAGATCATCCCAGTGGGATCCGTGACTGCCGAAACGGTGGCAGGTGGGGTAGATGTCCTGGGGCGCCTCTGCGTTGGCTGTTGTCGATGAGTACGGCTACGAGGTCCGCAAGTGCGAGGGCATCACAGGGGTCGTCGGCGCGACGCTTGAGACGGCGGACTGGGCCGACCTGGTCGAGCACGATCCCGGCGCGGGCCAGGAGGAAGGTAAGGGCCAGGAACGCCGATCGGCCGTTGCCGTCGTCGAACGGATGGAAGAAGCAGACATCGAGGTAAGCACGCGCGGCACGGGCAGCGAGGGGAAGTTCGCCCTCATCGCTTTGCGACAGGCAAGCGTCGAAGCGGTCGCGGGTGTCCGGTGCGATGCCATACCGTTCTTGGCCTGCCTTCGCGAACGCTGGCCGGCTCCGGAACTCCACGTCCCGCGAATCGAGCACGAGTCGCTGCCAGCCGGTGAGCAGGTCGCACGTCAGTGCAGGACCAATGGCAGCATCCGCCCGGGCCTGACGGAGGGCCGCGAGTAGAGCGGCGGCGCGATCGGAGCTGCGAGCCTGGTCAAACGAACGGATGTCATGGATGGCTCCATCGCGTGCCGGAGTGAAGGGGCGGTAGGTTGCCGTAGTCCGTACCTCATGCCAAGGTACCGCCTCACGAACAATCAGCCATGCCCGCAGATGGTCCGACATGGTTCAGACACCGTCAGCCTGTATGAGCGACAGTGCGAGGCGCTGCGCCACGTCGTCCACGACATCGGGCTCGGGCCCGGTCCAGCTCTCGAACCGTCCGCCAATCGCCTCCTCGACCAGTGCCTCCGCCGTGGCCGCCTCCACGCCCCAGCGTTCGAGGAACCAGGTGAGCACCTGCTCGCAGTGCCCGTACCACACATCCCCCGCCCCGGTGCGGTCCACGACATGCGTGACCAGGTGACCGGCAGCACGCTCCCATACGTGCTGCCGGTCCTCGGCGGGGACGGAGTTCAGCCGGTACCCATCGAATCGCTCCGCCAAATCCTCCACCCAGGCGCGCCACTCGCACAGCGCGGTCGCAACTTTGGTCAGGGTCTCGTCCGGTGAGGTGATCGAGTCCCTTGGACAGCACCAACTGCCCACAGGACCACCGCCGATTTCTCCCTCATCGTGCGCCCAGCGCCAGCCGAGGGCCCAGCCGCCGAAGCGTTCGACGAGGGCACGAGTCATCGCCTCCGTCCAGGCCCGGCCCTCACCGTGAGACCAGCTGATCACGGCCCGATCCGCAGCGGACCCCGGAGGTCGGACAGGCACCTCATGGGCAGGCCCGAGAGCGGCAACCGCTGCAGGGGCCGACAGACCGTCGAAGGGGTGCAGGCGAGGGTCGACCTCTGCCCAGGAGAGGTCGAAGGGAGCAAGGTCATACGGCACCGGCCAAGCCTTTCACGGCAGGCCGCGACACTCATAAGGGGTTTCACCTCACGACGAGGCCAACAGCCCCGAAGCTCAGACGGGCCGACTGCCGCGAGGCCTCCCTGGTGGTTGCGGGACAGCCCTTAGGGTGCACGTCAGGACAGGCTTGACATGCATTCATTCCCGGCGTGAACGCCGGGGCTTTCTGCAAGAGTCCCGGTAAATCCGATCAAGGAAGTTGCACCTGGAAGGTCATTGAGCCCGCCGGGTGGGACGCCCCACGGGACACCTCCCCGTACCTGTGCGACGACCGCAAGCAGCGGGTTCACAGCCGAACGCCAAGCCGAGCAGGCCGAGCGTGTGCTCCAGGCGCAGGACCGGGCCGTGCCCGAGCAGAAGGTCGGCGGGTGGCTATCGCGCTTCCGTGCCTGACCTCGGCAAGCCCGCGCATCAGGCCGTCAGCGGTGGTGCATCGCGTGTGTGGGGCGCTGCCGACCAGCGGGCGCGGGGGCGTCCCGCCCCTCACCCGTCGGCCGTGAGCACCACCAGAGCGGCCGACGCGGCGTCGACCACGGACGACCAGACGGCGGAAGCCACAAACCGCTCGTCCGGCTGGTCGCGGCCGACCTCGTCCAACGCGCGGCCCAGCGCGTCCGCGAGCCTGCCCATCGCCTCCACCTCGGCCTGGTTGGCCAGGGTCCGGCCCAGCGCGGCCTGCGGGTCGGCGAGCACGGTGGTGTCGTCGTAGAGGATGGTGACGGTGAGTGTCAGATCGTCGTAGTAGTCCGGTGACGGGTACTCATGCTCGATCCACACGCGCCGCTGGTACTCCTGGTCCGCCAGAGCGCGTACCGACTCGATGACCTCGGCACGCATCGCGGGGAGCGTGATGTCGTGTCGTGCCGCCATGGCGTGTTCCATGCCTTCCACTTCAATCATTCGTCCAGGGAAATGGGCCGCCCGCGCATTCTGCTTGATGGAGCCGCTGGTCGGCTTTCCGTCGCGGCCGATGATCTTGCCGCGAGAGTTGATGGCGACGTGGTCACCCTGCTGGTAGACCTTCCCCCGGCAGGAGATCGACGTCATGTTCCAGGGGGTTGCCGGCTGCCGTTCTGGTTGGATGTAGGGGGACTTGATGTCGCCGATGTGTCCGCCAGGAGGTCCGAGTCCGTGTCTCGGAACGGGAGCACAGTGGTGGTTCGCACTCGATCGTGTTCGGTCTGATGGCCGCATCGGCATTTTCCGTCGGAGTTCTGGAACGCTACCGGGCAAAGATCGCCAAAGGATCTCGACGACCAGTGCTGTAGTCGGGGTGAAGCTCGGCTCGGCCTTGTTCTTGTTCACCCAGTGGCGGATGTCCGCCGGTGTGGGCGGAGGGTTGTCCAAAATGATGTAGATCGGGGCGCCGTCCGGTCGGGCGGCGCGGATCGACTTCAGCGCGGCCAGGTTGTTGGCAGTGCTTTTGGGGCGGCGGTTGACGCCCCGCAGACGGTCGTCGCCGACGGAGTAGCAGCCGTGGACCTGGGTGACGTCGTGGGTGCGGCGGTGGGTCGCCGGTAGCCGGTCGGGCCTGCCCCGTTCGGCCCAGCAGGAGCCCGGAGTGGGTCGGGATCCCCAACGGCCCGAACCCGTAGGAGGTGAAGACCCGGTCCGGCAAACGGTCCAGCGCCTGCTCGATCCGGTTGAGCTTGATGTCGCGGTCGGGGGTGGGGGACTACTTCCCGGCTCCACCGTCACAGCGGCGCACGGCGCGGCCCCCTTCCGTACCGCTGCCCTGCCGTATGCCATCTGGGTTGCCGTTGCCGTCGGTGAGCTGGTGGCCATGAGCCTCGGTGTGCTCATGGTCCTCTACGTCGTCACGTGGCTGCACCCGCCGGAGAGCGCATACGGCTTCTTCCTCGCCGCGAACGCGCTCGGCGGAGTGATCGGCGGACTGGGCAGCGACTGGGTGCGCCGGAAGGCCGGCGCGCTCCCCGGCGCCGTGGCCGCCCTCGCCGTCATGGGCGTCGCCTGTCTGGTCCTCGGCGGCACCCGGGTGCCCTACGTCGCCGCCGTCGCCTTCGGAGCCGTCGGATGCGGCATCGCCATCTGGCAGACGCTGATCACCGCGTTCCGGCAGACGACGATCCCGCAGGACATCCTGGGCCGGGTCAACGGGGTGTTCCGCCTGCTGTCCGTGTGCGTGTCGCCCTTCGGTGCGATCACGGCCGGCGTCGTCGCCAAGTACACCGAGGTCAATGTGCCCATCCTGGTCTCCGGCGTCCGCATCCTCGCCCTCACCGCGATCAGTACCGGCCCCTTGCTGCGCCTGGGCGCCGCCCAGCCCGCCCACGGACGCCTGGCCGCTCCGGCGTGCTGCCCGGCCCGCCGCGAGACCGGGGCGCGCCGAAGCGGGGGCCAAGGGCTGGCGGAGGGGGAGCCGGAGCGCGCCGAAGGTGGAAGCCAAGGGCGCGCCGACAGGGCGAGGGCCAGCACGAGCGTCCGGCCTTCGGGCTTGAGGATGCCCGTGGTCCCCGCTTGCGCCCATGCCGTGATGTCGCCGCGCAGGGTGCCGGTGTCCGGCAAAGGCCACTCCAGTTCCAGCCGGGTGGTGACCAGTTCGGCCAGGAGCTCGTCACGGCTTCTCCAGTACCGGTAGACGCTGCCTGGTTCCCACCGGCGCGTAGTGCGGTCGCGGGGATGGTGAGGTCTGCGCCCCGAGGGTCGGACAGCAGACGGTGACGAATCGGTCTTCTTCGTTCCCGAAAAGAGTTCCGATCCGATGCAACCGGGTGGCGAGCCCGTGGGTATTGAAGGCGATCACGCACTTCACCTGGGGGAACCTCATGTACTTGGACCGTTCGGCCGCTCGGACCGCCGGCCGTCTCGGCGCCGCTGTCGCGGCCTGTATCGCTCTGCTCTCGGCCACCGGCTGTTCGACGGACGCGGGTTCCGGCGCCGACGCGCCGGATGCCCGGGCTTCCGCGGCGGGGCCCGCGAAGGCCAAGGGCGGGAACAACGACGGGAAGGGCAAGGCGTCCGACGCGCGCCCGGCTCCGTCCATGCCGGAGCCCGCAGCACTGGCGCAGGCGAAGGTGAACATATCCGACGGGCAGACGGTCGGTGTGGGCATGCCGATATCCGTCACCTTTCGCCAGCCGGTCCCCGCCGCCGATCGCAAGGCCGTGGAGAGCTGGCTGCGCGTGCAGACCTCGTCGGGCACGGCCGGTGCGTGGAGCTGGGTGATGGGCCACGGCCTCCTGGACGGGCAGCGTGTCGACTTCCGCCCCAGTTCCACCTACTGGCAGCCCGGCACCAGGGTCACCCTCCGCCTCGGCTCGCACGGTGTCCGCCACTTCACCGTCGGCCGGTCGCTGGTCGCCACGGTCGACGCGAGGACGCATGAGATGATCGTCAGCACCGGCGGGAAGACGCAGCGTATCCCGGTCACCACCGGGGCTCCGGGAACGGATACCTGGAACGGGACGATGGTCGTCATGGACAAACAGCGCAAGGTGCTCATGGACTCCCGCACCGTGGGCCTCGGGAACGAGTACCGGGGCGACTACTTCTGGGCCGTGCACCTGACGACGTCGGGGACGTACGTGCACCAGAACCCGCACGCGGACACAGCCGCCGGGCACAGCAACGTCACTCACGGTTGTGTCGGCCTCGCCACCGACGGCACCGCCGAGCGCTTCTACAATCAGGTCATGGTCGGCGACGTCATCACGGTCACCGGGGCGAACAAGGCCATCGTCGCTGCCGGCAACGGCTACGGCGACTGGAACCTGACCTGGAAGAAGTGGCTCGAGCACAGCCTCGCCGGACAGACCTCGACCGCATAACCCCCGCCGCACCAGCCGTACGAACGCGCCCAGCGCCGTAAGAAGAGAGCACGACAAGGTGACCGAAGACGAGTTCGACCTCTTCTATGCGGCTGCCTACCCACGCCTGGCCGGCCAGATGTATGCCCTGACGGGCGACTACGCCGAAGCCCAGGACGTGGTTCAGAGGGCGTTCGTACGCGCCTGGGACCGGCGCTCGTCCGTCCTGACCGGCGACCGGGATCCGGAGGCGTGGATCCGCACGGTGGCGCACCGTCTGGCGATGAGCCGCTGGCGGCGGGCGCGCCGCTGGTGGGAGCTGGTGCGGGGCGGGTCCGTGCCGCGGCCGGCGCCCGAACCGAGCCCGGACCATGTGGCGCTGGTCGCCGCTTTGCGCCGCCTGCCGGAGGCCCAGCGGACCGCGGTCGTGCTCCATCACCTGTGCGATCTGAGCGTGGAGCAGATAGCAGCCGAGACCGGTGCGGCCGTCGGCACCGTCAAGGCCCGCCTGTCACGCGGCCGTACGGCACTCGCCGCTCACCTGGTGAGCGAGGAAACCGACCCGACGGAGGAAGCCCGTGTCTGACCAGCTGCCACCGCATCCCCTGTCCGAGACGGAACTGTCCGCCCGGCTCCGCGGCCTGGCCGCACACAGCGCCGCACCGGCCCCGGTCACGGGGGCGCGCGTGAGGAGCCAGGCGAAACGCCGCCGCCGCGGCCGACGCGCTGTGCTCTCCGCCACCGCACTGGCGGCCGTGGCCCTCACCGCCGTCACCTTTGGCACCCTCGGCTCCCGCACCCAGCAGGCCGCATCCCCCGCGACGTCCGTGCCTCACCCGGCTCAGGCGCCCGTCCAGCGGGTGACGATCGACCTGGACGCCTACACACTGACCATCGAGGGCAGGAGGTTCCCCATCAGCGGGCTGCAGGACAACTGCCCGATCGGCGAGACGGCCGTCACGGTCACAGCCAAGTACCGCGCCCTGACAATGCCCCCCAACAAGTACAGCAGGTTGACCAAGCATGTGGACGTCAGGCAGTGGGCCGTCACCTTCACCGACCGCAGTAACCACGAGCGGCTGCTGATGAACGCGCTGGACCCCGCCGCCGGTCTGGCCAGTATCGGCCACGACTCCGGCCCCGGCGCCATCGCACTCTCACCCCAGGACGGGAAGCGGGTGTACGACGCCATCAAGCTCGGCGCACGTGTGCAGATCAAGGGCCGGCAGGCCGCGAGCGCGGACCCGGACTCCGTGTGCTACGAACGCCAACCGATCACTGGGGGCCGCTGATACCGGACCGCCGCCCCGCTGCCGACCTCATCGGGGCGCACAGGGCAACGGCCGGCGGGGTCCAACCGACCGCGCGCGCGGACGCGTTCGGGATCATGGGGAGGGCTGCGAGCGCCGGCATCAAGGATCCGCTCCGGACGCGGCCGGACAGGCTTCCGCCGAGCGCGTGAACCGACCCACCCGCACACCCCGCAACCGCCCGCCGCCTGTGGTCGTCTTGTGCGCTGACTGTGTACGAAGCAGGGATGTGGGGGGACGTTGTGATGCGGAACGGGATGAAGGCCGGTCTCCTGGCGGTGGCCATGACGACGGTGCTCGGGGCATCGGCCTGCGGCGGCGAAGCCGGCGCGGCGGCAGGGGGGAGCGGCGGAAGGCCGCCCGCGCACGGGAAGGGGAAGTCCGTGGCGCCCTCCGAGGACGGGGCGTCGTCCGGCTCGGCGCCGATGTCTGACGGCACCGTGGGGAAGTTGTCCGGGGTTGCGCAGACCGCGGCGTCACCCATCACCCGGCGCGTGCCGTGGAACCTGGACATTCTGGACCAGCGGTCGCGGCCGCTGAACGGGAAGTTCACCACCACTGCCACGGGCAAGGGCGTTCACGTCTACGTGATCGACACCGGGATGGACATCGCCCACAAGGAGTTCGGCGGACGCGCCCACCTCGGCGCCGACTTCGTGGGCCCGAAGGACTCCGGTGACTGCTTCAGCGAGGCGGGAACCGGCCACGGCACGTTCGTCGCGGGCATCATCGGCGGGGCGAAGTACGGGGTGGCGCCCAAGGCCGAGCTCGTACGGGTCCAGGGCATCCTGTGCGAGAGCGAGGGCGGCGGCTCCCCGGCGGCGGCCGAGGCGGCCCTGGTGAAGTCGGTCAAGTGGGTCACCGCGCACGCGCAGAAGCCCGCGGTGGTGAACATGTCGCTCAACCTCGACCACCGGTCTGCGGCCCTGGAGTCCGCCGTGAAGAAGATGGTCGACGCGGGGATCCCCACGGTTGTGTCGGCCGGCAACTTCCATGACGACGCCTGCAAGCACTCCCCGGCCGGCGTCCCCGGCACGATGGTCGTGGCGGCCTCCACCTCAACCGACCGTGCGTGGAGCGACACCGACTCCTACGGATCGGGCTACGGACGGTGCGTGGACCTGTACGCACCCGGCCAGAAGGTGACCGCCGCCCTCGCCGGCGGCGGTACGACCACGGAGACCGACGGCGCTACGTCCTGGGCCGCGCCACATGCGACCGGGGTGATCGCGCTGTACCTGTCGGCACACCCCCACGCCACGGCCAACGAGGTCCACGTCTGGCTCGACCACACGGCCACCCGCGGTGTCCTGCGCGGCATCCGCTCCGACACTCCCAACCGGCTCCTCAACACCGGCGGCCTCTGACCTGCCCCGCCCGCCCCGGTCGCACGATCACGCAAGCGCCGATCCTCACCGGAACAGCAGGCGCAAGTCGCCCATGCCGGAATGGGAACACCTCGCCGTCACCACCGCCATGACGAAGTCGTTGATTGCTCCTCCTGCAGGTTCGCGGGGGCGGGAGCTACGGAGCACGGGAAAGCACACCCAGTCCGGACACGTCCGCCGCATGCTCGGTCTACAACTGGAGGCACGGCTGCTCGTCCGGCTCTGCATCGGCACAGCGGCCCAGAGCAACAGCCGGCGCCGGAGCGCAGAGCCTCGGCGAGAGGGACATGTCCTTCTTGATCGACGGTGGTGCCAACGCAGGTGCGGTGGGAGGCGTCTGCACCGCTGGCGCTGTGTGCCCCACCGGCACTGTCCAGCCGCTCGGAAACCCTGTGCCCCAGAACCGGAAAACCTTCGACCGCGCGGTCAAGCGCCGCGCGGCCCGCGCACTGCGGCAGAAGCAGGGAGAACCGGAAATGGGGGAGGGGGACCCCACAAACTCAAAGGTTGTGCTGGTCGGAGTGTGGGGCGCGCGGGTGCGACGACCAGAACTGGAAATGCTGCGAGTTGTCGCCGACCCGCTCGTAGCGCAATCGGGTGTGAAGGCGGCTCTTCGCTGCTTGCCAGATTTCCACCTTGGTTGGTGCAAGGGCGTAGAGGGGCCAGACAGAGTCGACGGGGGAGGGCTTCTTGTCCATCAGGGCCAGGGACTTCGCCGGGCCTTGGTCGCGTTCGGCGGCGCCTGTCAGGTGCTGGCTCTGACGAGCCGGCAGGAACTCGGCGCGGGCGGTTGCCGACCGGTCAGCGTGGATACATCCACGTTGGCACCGTGACTGCGGCGGCACTGCTGATCCGGCTTCGCTCACAGCCGCCCGCCCCGGCTACGGCCTCTGCGCTACCCGCTGGCACCCACCGCGGCCCCGCCGGGGGCGGGATTCCGGGCGTGGACGTAGGGTGCACATCCCCAGGTCATTCCGGGAGCAGTATCTGTCCGGGCTGTGTCGCGGGGTAGCGGCGGGCGAGCTCGAGGCGGTGGTAGACAGCGAAGAGGCGATTGAGGAGGCCGTCGTCCATGGGGTAGAGCGAGCGTCGGGGATCGGGGAGGGCGGCGTGGGCATGGTCGCGGCGGAAGCGCTGGTCGTGGGTGAGCTAGCCGGTGTAGAACTCGCGGAGCAGCTCGGTCAGGTGGTTGTCCGCCGGTCGGAGTTGGTCTTGGCGTTGGACGAGCTCGTAGGTGGGGATGCCGAGTTGCGTGAACATCGCCTTGAGGATGGCGCCGACGGTGGGCGGGGTGGGATTGCTGAGGTGGAAGATGCGCAGGCGGGTCGAGGAGTGTGCGATGTCGACCATCTCTCGTGCGACATGATCGACGGGGACGAGATTGATGGGGAGTTCGGGGTGGGCCAGGAGGCGGATGGGATGGTGGCCTCCCTCCAGCCTCGTACGGACGGTGCGGTGGACTGCGATACGGCGCATCAACCCGTAGATGCCGATGTAGGGGCCGCCGCAGGCGAGGGTGGTGTGGTGGCCGACAATGGCCGTGGGGCGGAAGATGCATGTGGGAAGCGGTGCGTGCAGCACGATCCGTTCCGCTGCGATCTTGCTGGCTTCGTAGAACTCACGGGGCACGGGGTCGGTGATGGGCCGTTCCGGAATGTCGCCCTGGCTGCGGCCGGCGACGTAGGCGGTGGAGACGTAGTTGAACGTGTCGGCACCGAGCTGAGCGGCCAGGGTGACGGCGCGACGAGTGCCGGCGGTGTTGGTGGCGAACAATCGTCGCCTGTTCGCTTGGCTGAAGCCGACCAGTGCGCCGACGTGCCAGAAGACGCTGGAGCCCGCGGTCTTGAGGTCTGCCGCGTTGACTCCGAGGCCGGGCTGGGTGAGATCGGCCGGGATCGCTGTCGCCAGGCGCAGAGCCCGGTTGGTGGTGGCTGCCTCGGTGTTGTAGGCGTTGGCTGCCTTGGTCAGTGCGGCCGTCAGGCGGTTGGCGGCCCCGCCTTGGCCGAGCCGGACCAGGCAGATGATGTCATCGTCGAAGCGGGTTGCCAGTTCGAGTACCAGGGCGGCGCCGACGAGGCCAGTGGCGCCGGTGACGACGTGAGTGCGTCTCGTGATCGGGCTCCGGCAGGCTGCTTTCAGTGATCGGTGGGGCGGAAGGCCAGGACGGCGTTGTGGCCGCCGAAACCGAGAGAGGAGCTGATTGCCAATTCGATGGTGTGTCTGCGGGCTTCGCCGGCGACCAGGTCGAGGTCGATGCCGATGTCAGGGTGGTGCAGGTTGGCGGTGGGCGGGACCATCTGGTGCGTGATGGCCAGCACGGTGAGCACCGCCTCCACTGCGCCGGCCGCACCCAGCAGGTGACCGGTGACTCCCTTGGTCGAGGTGACGGCGGCGTGCGGGCCGAGCACGGTGGCCAGTGCCCTTGCCTCGACGATGTCGTTGGCGACGGTGCCGCTGCTGTGTGCGTTGACGTGATCGATGTCCCGGCCGTCGGCCCGGGCTTGGCCAAGTGCCTGGTGCAGGGCGCGGACGAAGCCAGTGGCGTCCGGGTCTGGCGCCACAGGGTGTCGCGCATCGGTGGTGGCGCCGTATCCCGCCAACTCGGCGTGGCCGTGCACCCCGCGTTGGCGGGCGTCCTCGGGGCGCTCCAGGACCATGAATCCGGCGCCTTAACCGATGACGAAGCCGTCGCGGTCCGCGTCGAACGGCCGACTGGCGGCGGCGGGATCGTCGCGGCGCCGCGACAGGACACCCATTTGGGCGAAGGCAGTGGTACACAGCGGGGTGACGATGGCCTCGGTGCCGCCGGCCAGGGCGATACGGCAGGCGCCGGCACGCAGTAGGTCGGCGGCCAAGCCGATTGCGCTGGCTCCAGAGGCACAGGCTGTGGAGACCTGCAGGCTAGGGCCACGGGCTTCGAAAGCGATGGCCAGTTGCCCTGCGACCATGTTGGGCAGGTACACGGGCAGGGTGATCGGGGAGACCAGGGCGGGGCCGGCACGGTGAAGGCGCAGCTGTTGGTTTTCCACCGCCTCCATACCCCCGGCCGCGTTGCCCACCACCACGGCCATCGACTCACCGTCCCAACCGGAGTGGGCGAGACCGGCGTCGGCGAGTGCCTCGTCGGCGGCGGTGAGGGCCAGCTGGGTGAAGCGGCCAAGGCGGCGGGTGCCTGGCCGGCCGGTGTGGCGGCGCGAGTCGAAGTCGCGGACCCGGCAGGAGAAGTCCACCGGCAAGCCGGTCAGCTCGGGATCGTGCGCGGCGGTGGGAGTGCCGGCGCACACGGTCTGCCATGTCGCCTCGGCCCCGATCCCAGCGGGAGTGACCAGGCCGAGGCCGGTGACAGTGATCGGTGCCGTGCTCATGGCAGGGTCGGCTCGTACCCTGTGGCGTCCATCAGACGGCAGACGTCGCCCACGGTCATGTGAGCGCCGGCTTCGCCGTACTCCAGCAGGAGCCCCAGACGGCTGTGAATGGTGACGTAGAGCTCTTCGACGCCGAGCGAGTCGATCCCCAGCTCGGCCAGCGGTGCCTCGGGCACGATCTCATCCGGGGCGACTTCGAACACATCGACAAGCAGCGCAGCCAGCCGGTCGTAGTTCGGCAGCATGGCGGTCTCCTGCGGGTTGGGCTACTGGCGCACCGATTGCCCCCCCGGGGCCATGAATAACAAGTTATGACCGTCCTGGCGCCAGCGGTCAGGCATGACAGGGCGCACTGGAAGCAATGGGAGTGAAAGGGGTTCAGATGGGGGGCTCCTGCGAGTAAAACGCATGACCTGGACTTATCCCATCCGGTTGGCCGACCATGGCACCAGGTGAACTCTCGTACCTCCCGTGCACCGTCCTTCTTGAGCGGCACAGGGGGCAACGCCTCACCGTGCACCACGAGTCGAAGGGGCATCTCGATGAACGAGCGTGTCATCACCCCCCCTGCACCGAGGGCTTCTCTTCGTCGACGCCCACCCGACCGGATGCCGCGCGACGGTCGAGCAGATGTGGAGGTCCGTTGCCGCTCCCCGCTGCTCAGCCGATGACGCACGGCGGCCCACGGTGCTGGTCATCGGCTCGTCCGCCGGATACGGGCTGGCCGGCACCATCGTCGCCCTCGCCCGCCTGCGTGCCCAGGGAGTCGGGGTATGCCTGGAGAAGGCACCTGCACGCCGCACGGGCACGGCCGGCTGGTATCGCACCGCCGCAACCGCCGATCTGGCAAGACAGGCCGACCTCCCGTTCGCGTTCGTCAATGGTGACGCCTTCTCCGACGCCGTCAAGCAGCAGGCAGCCGACGTGCTGAAGCGCCGTTTCGGGCCAGTGGATCACTTGATCTACTCCGTCGCAGCCCCTCGCCGCACCGACCCGGACACCAACGAGATCCACACATCGGCGCTCAAGCCGATCGGCCGCCCGCACACCACCAAAACCCTGGCCTTCGACGACGGCCGCCCCGTCATCACGACCGTCACCACCAAAGCAGCCTCCCCCGCCGAAATCGCCCAGACTGTGGCGGTGATGGGCGGCGCCGACTGGCAACGCTGGATCACCACCCTGGACGCCCGTGGCCTGCTGGCCGACAGAATCACCACCTGCGCGCTGTCCTACATCGGCCCTCCCCTGATCGAAGAGATCTATCGAAAAGGCACCATCGGTGCAGCCAAGGCCCACCTGCAGGACACCGCAGACGCCTTGAACGCTCTCCTCGCCGCTCGGCACGGAGGCCGCGCGTTCATCTCGCTGAACAGCGCAGCCATCACCCAGTCCTCCATCGCCATCCCCGGCATCGCCTTGTACCTGGCGCTGCTACGCGGCGTACTCGGCGACGCGATGGCCTCTTCGACAGCTCAGATGGCCGAGCTGTGGGATCAGCTGTCCGCAAGGGCTGACTTGAGGACAGACCCACAGGGGCGTATCCGCCTGGACCAACAGGAACTCGACAAGGCCACCCAGGACAGGATCACCCACCGCTGGCACGGCGCCACGAACGACAGCATCGCTTCCCTCGCCGACCTCGACTGGTTCACCAGCGAGATACGCCGCCTGTACGGCTTCGATGTACCTGGAGTCGACTACAACACGGCGTCCAACGTCGACATTCCCTGGCCTGCAACCTGACGGAGCGCAAGATCCCATCTGGAAAGGCGAGTTCCAGCCCCTCTGCTGCAACTTCAAAGACGTCAACGCCGCGTCCAAGCAGATCAGCGAGCGCAAGAGGCAAAGGACCCGCCCTGCATCAGTCTGAACCGTCCACGGACTACGGGTGCAAGGAGCTCCCCTCGCCTCGATGAAGGAAGGAGCTGGGAGCGCCAAAGGTAACTCCTCGGTACGGATGGCGCCCGGAGACGACTGCAACACCCACACCGCGACGGCCCCAGCCGCCGCACGACAGGGAAGGGTTCCATGACGGTGACGGCGTCGGGGAGCTCCTCGGCGGTGGCGTCGCACGGGCGTGAGGTCGGTGATCACGGTGACGTACGGTCGCCCTTACGGGTGCGACGCCAGGCGTGCTCGTCCACGCCGACCGCCCGGACGCCGTCGCACCGGCCCTTCTTGTCGATCAGCGCGCGCGTGCCTTCGGTCAGCACCGCGTTGTTCTCGGTGTTCCACGCCACGCCGAGCCCTTCCGCGACCCGGGCCACGGTCAGGTGCTGCACGACGATGTCTTCCAGCGCCCTTCGCGGCCCGCGCCGCGAGAGCTTCGCGCGCGGCCGCCCGGCTGGTGCCCTGGCGCCACACATGTCCGCAGCCGGTGCACCGGTAACGACGGATCGTGACCACCAAGGTGGTGGGTCGCCGGCCGAGCGGTTCGTGCGCCAGCCGCCGGGCCACCGCGTCGCGCGGCGATCCTTCACAGCCACACCGGCGGCACCACCGGTCCGGCTCAACGACTCGGCACGCCAGCACTGCACGATCCGGGTCGAGCCACTGCCCGGTGACTTCGAGGCCGAGTGCGTCGAGCCGGGCGAACGTGGTCGGACAGCCTCCCGATCTCGGCCATGCGCGCGGAGTGGGTGGCCCCCGGGGGCGCCGTGGCCCCAGACGGGGCATGAATGATTGGAGGCCGGATGAACTGGGCTTGTGCGGACCTCAACGGCTAGCCCGTCGTCTCTGCGTCGACGCATCCGCGATGCATTCGCCGAGCAGTAGTGCAGCGACCGCCTCCGGGGCCTCATGCATTGCGTCGTGGCCGGTTGGGAGGTCGTGGACCTGCCACTCGGGATCGGCCTGGAGCCGGGTGCGGAGTTCAGAGAACGGCGTCCGGTCTTCCCATCCCGAGCAGTAGATGAACTCCCGACGGGGGACCTGGGCGAGCGTGCCTGCGAGCCGGATCGTTTGCAGGAACGAGGCGAGGGGATGGGGACGGCGGCGGGGATCGCCGCCGTCCGGCGGTCGGACGGCGTAGCCGGTGGTCGCAGCGCCGGCGGTGAACGCTTCCCGGTAGCGCTCGGTCGTTGACGACCAGCACGACTCGCCATCGCGCGGTACGTAGGCGTCGAGATGTACCAGTCGTGAGATCCGGCCGTCAGCGCGATCGGCGGCGGCGGCGATCACCATCCCGCCGTAGCTGTGGCCGACCAGCGTCGCGCTGGTGATGTGGGCGCGATCGAGGAGCCGCAATACGTCGTCGGCGTGCGTGTCGAGGTTGGCGGTCGCGACCGTCGCGTTGTCGTCGTCTGGCCGCAGACCGGTCAGGGTCAGGGCGTGAACGGTATGACCGGCACGCTCCAGCAGCGGAACCACCGCCTCAAACGACCAGGAGCCGTGCCAACCGCCGGGCACGAGGACGAACGTCGCCATGCGTTTCTCCTTCTCCCTCAAGCCGCGGCATCGAGGCACGCTGCCTCGATGACATGTGGTTCGGTCGGGCGCTCTGCGCGACCGAAGACCACTCCGCATGGAGGCAGTGTCACCAGATCAAGGTGTGGCTTGCTACCGCTAGGATGCCAACTGATGCCTGATCGCCGCCAACCTTGCCTGATCGCCGGTGTGACGTCACATGTGTGGCCGTCTGGCGGGCGCCACCTCTGGCCGTCCGGCGAAACAAGCGCGGTGCAGTCGCACGCGCAGGGACACCTGGTGTACGCAGCCAGCGGCGTCCTGGCAGTTCACACCGAGCGCGGCACGTCGATCGTTCCCGCCAACCGGGTTGCCTGGACCCCCGCCGGGTTCACGCACTATCACCGTGCCCACGGCGACACCGATATGCGGATCGTCTTTCTCGCGCCATCCCTCGCCCGGCTCATACCAGACCATCCCTCCGTGTTCCTGGCCTCCGACCTCGCCCGCGAGGTCCTGCTCGCACTGACCGGCCCCCGCAACTACGACGCCGCCGCTCCTGACTACAGCCGCTCCGCACGCTCTCGCCTCCTTCGAGTCCTCGTCGATGAACTCCACGAAGCACACGAACAGCCACTGCACCTGCCGGAGCCGCGGGACGACAGACTGCAAGCCATTGCCCGGATGCTGTACGAGAAGCCGGGAGACAACGCCACGCTCGCCGAACTCGGGAAGACCGTCGGAGCCAGCACCCGCACCCTCAGCCGACTGCTCCGCAACGAACTCGGCATGACCTTCTACGAGTGGCGCACACAACTACGCATCCACCACGCGCTTGTGCTCCTCGCCGACGGCCACGACACCGTCCAAACCGCCTACGCCTGCGGATGGGCCAACCCCAGCAGCTTCATCGCAGCGTTCACCAACCTCATGGGAACGACCCCGGGCCGCTACCGAACCAGTCGCCAGACCACCGCCCGCGCATCTCAACTCCCGACGGTGGCCATGTCCTCGGATTGATTCGTACTCGCACCCCGGCCGATGTGGTCCGCGATCGGACACGAGATGACCCCCCGTGTGCCTCGCGATTCCCGCACAACTACAGCGGCGGCACCAACCATCGGCTTGACCACGCAACAAGCCAGGACCGCACGATCAGGCTGTGCCGATGCGGAGCTGCTCTCCGGTGACCTTGGGCGGAGGCAGATAAAGCACGTTGTCAAGTTTTTGAAGTGAAATAAGCACTCGGCGCGTAGCTGACCACGCTGCCTCGGCAGTACGCGTTGTTGCTGCTGCCCGACCGGCAACAGCCCGCACGCTGAGCCATCAGCCAGGAATCGTTGAAGCCGTCACTCGGTTCGGCCAGGTGACCAAAGCAGTGATCACCGCGGGTGCCTGGGGGCCGCGCCGGCCGGGGTGGCCCCGGCCCGCTCGCGACCTCGGCAAGCGCCGGCCGGCTCACTGCTCTGTTGTGGATTCGGGCACCGCAGCCACCTCATCCGGTTAGCAGTAGATGGAGATCATGCCACTCGGATCGCGATGACCTGCAGGAATCCCGTCCGGATCCCACACCCAAACGGGCAGTATCCGCGAAGCAACGGGCGCAGCGACTGGAGAAGTACGGCGATATAAATCCAGGGCAGGCGGGCAAGGACAGGCAGCGTCCGCCCGAACAGGAACACCAGGGAGGTGCGTGCGCGTGAAAGCCGAAGAGCGACAGCACCGGATCCTGGCCCTCGCACGTCGCGGCGGACGAGTGGAGGTCTCCGCTCTGGCGACCGACTTCCGGGTGGCACCGGAGACGATCCGCAGGGATCTGAACGAACTCGCGCGGGCTGGTCTGGTCCGCAGGAGCCACGGCGGTGCCTACCCGGTGGAAAGCGCCGGGTTCGAGACCTCGCTGGCACAGCGCGGGACGCATCACGTAGAGGACAAACGCCGCATCGCTGCCGCCGCCGTGCACCTGATCGGTGAGGCGGAGACGGTGTTCATCGACGAGGGCTACACCCACCAGCTCATCGCCGACCTGCTGCCTGCCGACCGGAATCTGACCGTCGTCACCACCTCCCTGCCCACCGCCGCAGCGGTCGCGGAAGCCTCCCGGGCCACCGTGTTGCTGCTGGGCGGCAAGGTCCGCGGCCGCACCCTGGCCACTGTCGGATCCTGGACGAACCAGATGCTGTCCGGCTTCGTCATCGACCTGGCGATCCTGGGAGCCAACGGCATCTCCCGCGACGCGGGCCTCACCACCCCCGACCCGGTGGTGGCCGACGTCAAAGCCCAGGCCGTTCGCTCCTCCCATCGCCGGATGCTGCTCGGAATCCACACCAAATTCGGCGCGCAGAGCTTCTGCCGATTCGCCAAGATCGGCGACTTCGAGACCATCATCACCGACACCGGTCTGTCGGCTGCCGAAGCCCACCGCTACTCCCTGCACGGCCCCGAGGTCATCCGGGTCTGACCCGCTTGCCCGAGCCGCACAGCCTGAGATCCATCCATCACTGGCTCCTTCGAGCCCGCCGCTGTCCCGTGCCGTAACACCGTTTCCACCGTGCCGTTTCCCCCAAGAAAGGTGCTCCCATGCACTACAGACCCACCAGGGCCAGACTGACGACCGCGGCCCTGACCGGCCTCACCTGTACCGCCTTGCTCGCCGGCTGCGCCGGTGCGGGTGGCAGTGGCGGGGGCGACGGTGACAAGACCGTGAATATACTCATGGTCAACAACCCTCAGATGCTGGACCTTCAGAAGCTGACCAAGGAGCAGTTCACCAAGAAGACGGGCATCAAGGTCAACTTCACCGTGCTGCCGGAGAACGAGGTCCGGGACAAGATCACGCAGGACGTTGCGACGCAGGCCGGCACGTATGACGTGGTCACGGTCGGCGCCTACGAAGTCCCCCTGTGGGCCAAGAACGGCTGGCTGTCATCGATGGACAGCACGGTCGCCAAGGACCCCTCCTACAAGCAGGACGATGTCTTCAAGCCCATGACGGACGGGCTGCGCGGTGACGACGGCAAGCTCTACGCCGAACCCTTCTACGGCGAGTCGTCCTTCCTCATGTACCGCAAGGACGTCTTCAAGGAAAAGGGCCTGACCATGCCGGAGCACCCGACCTGGAAGCAGGTCGCGGAGCTGGCAGCCAAGGTGGACGGCGCCAAGAAGGGCATGAAGGGCATCTGCCTGCGCGGAAAGCCGGGATGGGGTGAACTCGGAGCCGCCCTGACCACCGTGGTCAACACCGAGGGCGGAACCTGGTTCACCAAGGACTGGAAGGCCCAGGTCAACGGCGCCGGGTTCACCAAGGCGACCACGGAGTACGTCGACCTCGTCCGCAAGCATGGTGAGGCCGGAGCCCCGCAGGCCGGATTCGCCGAATGCCTCAACGACTTCACGCAGTCCAAGACCGCCATGTGGATGGACGCCACATCGGCAGCCGGCCTGCTGGAAGACCCCAGTTCCCCTGTCGCGGGCAAGATCGGCTATGCCCAGGCTCCGGTGACCCGGACCAAGGCCTCCGGTTGGCTGTGGACCTGGGCCCTTGCCCAGTCGAAGGCGGGCAAGCACCAGGACGCCGGCACCCAGTTCGTCAAGTGGGCAACAAGCCAGGAGTACGAGAAGCTCGTCGGTGAGAAGCTCGGCTGGGCCAGGGTCCCGGCCGGCAAGCGGAAGTCGACCTACGACAACCCGGACTACCAGAAGGCCGCGGCGCCCTTCTACCAGGCCACTCTGACCGCCATCAGCCAAGCCGACCCGAAGAACCCCGGCACCCAGCCCCGCCCCACGGTCGGTGTCCAGTACGTGACCATCCCCGAGTTCCAGGACCTGGGCACCAAGGTCACCCAGGAGATCTCCTCCGCAATCGCCGGACGCCAGTCAGTGGAGCAGGCCCTCGACAAGGGCCAGAAGCTGGCTGAGCAGGTGGCCACCAAGTACCGGAACAACTAACCGCACCCCCATCCCTTGCGCGGCCCCCTTGCCCGCCTCGCAGTGGCAAGGGGGCTGACGGAGCGGAGAGATACAAGTGAGTAGTGCCCTGATGCAGAAGGCAAGACGCCCCGCACGGTCACATGCGGGTCCGGTATCCCGACAACGCTCGGGCCGGGCAAAGGCGTGGGCCACACGCGCCCCGCTGTTGCCGGCGCTGGTCTACATGGTGATCGTCACCCAACTGCCGTTCGTTGCCACACTGGTGATCTCTTTCACGAACTGGGACGCCCTGCGGCCCGACGAACGCAGCTGGGCAGGCTTCACCAACTACAAGCTGGTCTTCAGCGACCCGGACATGCGCGCCTCCATCATCACAACGGTCTGGCTCACCGCCGGTGTGGTGCTGCTGAGCCTTCTGCTCGGCCTGGGCGTGGCGCTCCTGCTCGACCACAAGTTCCGCGGGCGCGGAGTGGTACGCACCATGATGATCGCCCCGTTCCTCGTCGTCCCCGTCGCGGCGGCACTGCTGTGGAAGCACGCCCTTTACAACCCCGAGTACGGACTCCTCAACGGCACACTGACCTGGATCTGGTCGCTGTTCGGCTCGGACAATCCGCCGCAGCCCGACTGGATCAGTTCCTCACCCCTGGCCGCTGTCGCCGTCTCTCTGATCTGGCAGTGGACCCCCTTCATGATGCTGATCCTGCTCGCCGGACTGCAAAGCCGGCCCCTGGACACCATCGAGGCCGCCCGGGTGGACGGTGCCAACGCCCTCCAGGTCTTCCGCTACCTGACCCTGCCGCACCTGCGCAGGTACCTGGAGCTTGCCGCGCTGCTCGGGTCGATCTACATCGTGCAGAACTTCGACGCGGTCTTCACCATCACCTCGGGCGGGCTCGGGACCGCGAACCTCCCGTACACCATCTACCAGACCTTCTACCAGGCACATGACTACGGTCGTGCCTCCGCAGCCGGCGTTGTCGTCGTCCTGGGCACCATCGTGGTGGCTACCTTCGCGCTTCGTCTGGTGTCGACGCTCCTGCGGGAGGAGAAGACCTCATGAGTACCACCGTTGCCCCTTTCCCGGCCCGTCAGCACCGCGACCACTTTCTCAGGCACCACACGAAGGCGTTCGTGGGACTGGCCGCATGGGCCGTGGGCCTGCTCTTCTTCGCGCCGTTCGCCTGGATGATTCTGACCTCCTTCCACAGCGAGACGGACGCCGCCACCAATCCGCCCTCCCTCGCCGCACACCTGACCCTGCACGGATACCGCGAGTTCTTCGGCGCCTCGACAGGGGCCAGTCCCTGGCCCGCTCTGATCAACTCCGCAACCGCAAGTGTGGTTTCCACCCTGCTTGTGCTCGCGCTGTCGATCCCCGCGGCCTACGCGCTGTCGATCAAACCGGTGCGCAAGTGGTCCGACGTGATGTTCTTCTTCCTGTCCACCAAGATGCTCCCCGCCATCGCCGGCCTGCTCCCGATCTACCTCGTCGCACAGAGCTTCGGGATGCTGGACAACATCTGGCTCCTGGTCCTCCTCTACACGACCATGAACCTGCCGATCGCGGTATGGATGATGCGGTCCTTCCTCGCGGAGATCCCAGTGGCGATCCTGGAGGCCGCAGCGATCGACGGCGCCGGTCTGCCGACCGTCTTCCGCAGGATCATCATCCCGATGGCTGCGCCCGGCATCGCCGCCACCAGCCTGATCTGCTTCATTTTCAGCTGGAACGAGATGCTGTTCGCCCAGGTGCTCACCGGTGTCCAGGCTGTGACCGGACCGGTCTTCCTGACCGGCTTCGTCACCAGCCAGGGCCTGTTCCTGGCCAAGGTCTGTGCTGCGGCCGTCGCTGTGTCCATCCCGGTTCTCATCGCCGGATTCGCCGCCCAGGACCGGCTGGTCCAGGGTCTGACCCTGGGAGCCGTCAAATGAAGGCCGCACTCATCACCGAGCAGGGGACCGTCGAGATGGTCACCGTTCACGACCCCACCCCTGGTCCCCGCGAGGTCGTCGTGGCCGTGGCGGCCTGCGGCCTGTGCGGCACGGACCTGCACATCCTGCAAGGCGAATTCGCCCCCAAGCTGCCCATCATTCCCGGCCACGAGTTCGCCGGTGAGGTGGTAGCCGTCGGCCGCGACGTCACCGAGCTGGCCGTGGGGACCCGTGTCGCCGTCGACCCCTCGCTGAACTGCAACGAGTGTCACTACTGCCGCCTCGGCAGGAACAACCTGTGCGAGCGATGGGCGGCGATCGGCGTCAGTACCGCAGGCGGCGCGGCTGAATACGCCGTCGCACCGGTCGCCAACTGCGTCGCCCTGCCCGACCACGTCTCCACCCATGACGCCGCCCTGATCGAGCCGCTGGCCTGCGCGATACGCGGATACGACGTCCTGCGCAGCCAACTGGCCAGTCACGTGCTCATCTACGGCTCGGGAACGATGGGCCTGATGATGCTGGAGCTGGCCAAGCGCACCGGCGCCGCCGGCGTTGACGTGATCGACATCAACCCCGCACGTCTGGAAACCGCGCGGACGCTGGGCTGCAGCAACGCAGTGACGTCCGCAGACGAGATCGACATGCCCCGCGGCTGGGATCTCGTCATCGACGCCACAGGGAACGAAAAGGCCATCCAGGACGCGCTGGGCCGGGTGGGCAAGGGCGGAACCTATCTGCAGTTCGGTGTCTCCGACTACGGCGCCCGGGCGACGATCGAGCCCTACCGGATCTACAACCAGGAGATCACCATCACCGGATCGATGGCGGTCCTGCACAGCTTCGAACGCGCCGCAGACCTCTTTGCCGCCGGAGTGCTGGACCCTGAGATCTTCATCAGTGACCGCCTGCCGCTGGCCTCCTACAGCGATGCCCTCAAACGGTTCCGGGCAGGCGAGGGCCGCAAGATCCAGGTGCAGCCCGGCCTCGGCGCCTGATCACCCGCTAGGGCGGGCAGAACACGCCAGCCGCCCCGCCTGCCCGCTCCACAGGGCGGTGGCGGCATGCGCCCGCCAACCTGACGGGCCCCACCGCGCTGATCATGCTCGTCGACGATGCGCAGTAGAGCGGCTGTGTTGTCAGTGCCGGCTGTGCGCATGAGCTCGAAGTCGGGCCGGCGGTGGATCCCTCGTCGCGGACCCCGCGGGCGTACTGGTCGGCGGTGAAGTGGTGCAGCAGCTCGTCAGCGACGTGGGGGAGTTGTGGGAGCACGGGGCCTCCCTCGTGCGGTGGGTGTTGAGTCCGCGCCCCTTCCTGGGGATGTCCGGCCTGCGGGGAGGGGCCGACGGGGCGACCGGGGCAGGGGCGGGGGGCTTCTATGCCCTTGGTCAAGGGAAACGACGGTGCGCTGGGTCGGGGAGCCGGGCAGCATGGCGGTGTGGCTGATCTGCTGTGGGATGACGTGAGCTGTTTCTTCGACCCGGACTTGATGGGGTCGCTGCCGGACGTGCGTGTCCCGGATGTCTCGGTGGAGGACTGGCAGGCGGTTCTCGATCTTGTCGTGGAGAAGGGCTGGAGGTGCCAGTACTCCGAGGGAGAGGCGGTGCTTCCGGTGCCCCGGGCGGAGGACGTGCTGTCGCGCCCGGCGGATGCCGAGTGCCCGGACCTGCGGGTCTGGCCGACTGCTGATGTGCTGGCGATCTTTCGTTTCCTTGCCGACGATGAAGTCGACTTCGACGTTGACCTGCGGGAGTTGCAGGGGCAGGAGCGACTTGATGTGTTCTGCGGCTTCCTTCGGGAGATCGGGCGGCGGTTGGGTAAGCCGGTGCTGATGGATCCGGAGGGCGACTACGGCCATCCGGTGCTCGGCTTCGACGTCGAGGCTGATCGAGTCGTTCTCCTCGCAGAACCGTGGTCAGGTGACTGAGGCCGACGGCTGAGGGTCATAGAAGGTGCCGTCGCGGAGCATCGCGAAGAGGACGTCGGCCCGGCACCTGGCGAGGCAGAGCAGGGCCTGGGTGTGGTGCTTGCCTTGCGCGATCTTCCTGTCGTAGTAGGCCCGGGACGTGGGGTCGCCCAGGGCGGCGAACGCGGAGAGGATGAAAGCCCGTTTGAGCTGTTTGTTTCCTCCTCTGGAGGGTTGTTCGCCGCGGGGAGGACCCGGAACTGCGGGGCGCCGGGGCGAGACCCGCGTAGGCGGCGAGGTGGCCGGCGGTCGGGAAGGTGCTGCCGCTGAACGCGTCCTTCGCGTCCGTCTTGGCCGCGCCTGAGTAGAGGTCAGCGATCCGCCGCATCGTCAGCCCCGGCAGATAGGCGACCGGGCGGCCGGTGTCCCTCGCGACCGCGGGCGGCAGTGCCCCGATCGAAGCCGGCGCTCGACCACGACCAGCACCGTTCCGTGCTTGGCCTGGAGCTTCGCGAAGAGCTCGCGGAGTTTGGGCTCGGTGTTGGGTAGGCGCCTGTCGAACGCTTTCTTCTCGGCCGGGGTGACGGCGGTGGCGTGGTGGTCGCCCCTGCCGACGTCCAGGCCGAGCAGCGGTCCGTCGATGCCTCCGGACCCGGTTGCGCACCCCCGGAACATGAACAACAGGAGGGGGAAGCCATGCCGGGCCAGAAGGCCAGAGGCCCAATTGCGGAGCCGCGAAAAAGGTAACCGGGGGGCGGTGGCTGCCAGCGTGCGCGGCCGGCAGAGGGTGTGTGGGGGTCACTGACGGCGGGGAGCTCGGGGCGGGCTGCGGCGCTGCACGTCGCAGGGTGGCCGTGTGTGTCGCGCTCGTACATGGCGTCGGTGTCGGCCGGGTCTTGGTTTGGCAGGCACAGTACGCCCTGACAGAACCAGTACCACCGCTCATCAGCGCGTCCGAGGACATCGGGGAGCTGGCCCCGAAGCGGGTCCAAGGTCTTCACGGGTGGTCTGCTTCGATGTGGCGGCGCGGCGCCGTCGTTGCAATCCCCGAATCTCCGGCAGGGCCGAACCGCGCGGCGTGGAGCTGTTTTTGACGTGTCAAAACTATAGTAACTGCAGCATCTAGTCTTGGGTGGGGGTACTCCGATGTATCTTCTTGGACCTGTCGTCCAGCCCTATGCATGGGGCTCTCGGTACGCAATCGCCGAGATGCAGGGAAGGCCGGTTCCGTCCCCTGGCCCGGAGGCGGAGTTGTGGATGGGCGCACATCCATCCGCGCCTTCCGTACTCGAGCGGGGCGGCCATCACACGACACTTGACGCCGTGGTGGCCAGTGATCCGACCGGCGAACTCGGATCGGAGTGCGTCGACCGATTCGGCCCGCGGCTGCCGTTCCTGCTGAAGGTCTTGGCCGCCGGAAAGGCACTGTCGATTCAGGTTCACCCCGATCGGGCGCAGGCTGAGGCAGGGTTCCGGTCAGAGAATCGCCTGGGAGTCGCCCCGAGCGATCCCACTCGTAACTACGTGGACGACTGGCCCAAGCCGGAGATCCTGTGTGCACTGACGCCCTTCGAGGCGCTCGCTGGGTTCCGTGCGCCTGCGGAGGCTGCCGAAATCGTCGGCGAGCTCAGCCTGTCGGTGCTGCGACCGCTGATCGCGACGCTGCGGGCGGGCGAGGACCCGGCCGTTCTCACGGAGGCGCTGCGTCAGGTCGTCACCTGGCCCGATGACGACCGCGTCGCCGTACTCGACGAGGTGGTGGCGGCCTGCACCCGCCTCGCGGCGGAGGGCGGGAGGTACGCGCCGGCCTACGACGCCGCGGTACGGATCGCCGCTGACCATCCGGGGGACGCCGGAGTGCTCGCGTCGCTCCTGCTCCGGCACGTGGTGCTGGAACCGGGCGAGGCCCTGTTCATGCCGGCGGGCGGACTGCACGCGTACATCAAGGGCATCGGGGTGGAACTGCTCGCCAACTCCGACAACGTCCTGCGCGCCGGGCTGACCGGCAAGCACATGGACGTGCCCGAGCTGCTGCGCATCGTCGATCCGACGGTCGCCGTACCGGTCGTCCACCCGGAGCCGGTCTACGAGCACGTGGCGGTGTACCGCAGCGCGGCGCCGGAGTTCCGGCTCCACCGGATGACGCCCGCCGAGGAGCCGGTGGCGGTTCCGGCCGCCGGCCCGCGGATCGTGTTCTGCGTCGAGGGCGAGACCGTCCTCGCGGACGCGACGGGCGCCGAGCTCACCCGCCCGGTATCGGCATGGGTTGCCTACGTCGCATCGGTCACCTGCCCCAGGGCCTTCAGCCCCCGTCGTTCGTACGACTTCACCGCGCCGAC
>NZ_JBFAET010000122.1:0-26914 GCF_040642095.1 Streptomyces sp. NPDC020362 | reverse complement strand
CACGCTCACCGGTCGACCGGGGCAAACGGGGTCTGAAGCGCTTGGGCATGACGGATGGTTACGGCCCTTGCGCGTCGCGCGAGCGGGGATCAGCCGCCGAACTCCTGCAGGCCCTTCAGAGCCTGGTCCAGGAGCGCCTGGCGGCCCTCCAGCTCCCGCTCCAGCTTGTCGGCCTTGGAGCTGTTGCCCTGGGCACGCGCCTGCTCGATCTGCGCCCTCAGCTTGTCCACGGCGGCCTGCAGCTGACCGGTCAGACCCTCGGCACGCGCGCGTGCCTCCGGGTTCGTCCGGCGCCACTCGGCCTCCTCGGCCTCCTGGATGGCCCGCTCGACCGAGTGCATCCGGCCCTCGACCTTCGGACGCGCGTCCCGCGGGACGTGACCGATGGCCTCCCAGCGCTCGTTGATCGAACGGAAGGCCGCCCGGACGCCCTTCAGATCCGTGATCGGCAGGAGCTTCTCGGCCTCCTCGGCCAGCTCCTCCTTGAGCTTCAGGTTCTCCGCCTGCTCGGCGTCCCGCTCGGCGAAGACCGAGCTGCGGGCCGCGAAGAACACGTCCTGGGCGCCGCGGAAGCGGTTCCACAGGTCGTCCTCGTGCTCGCGCTGGGCGCGGCCCGCGGCCTTCCAGTCCGCCATCAGCTCGCGGTAGCGGGCCGCCGTCGGACCCCAGTCCGCCGAGCCGGACAACGCCTCGGCCTCGGCGACCAGCCGCTCCTTGGTCTTGCGGGCCTCCTCGCGCTGCGCGTCGAGCTGCGCGAAGTGCGCCTTGCGGCGCTTGGAGAACGCCGACCGGGCGTGCGAGAAGCGGTGCCACAGCTCGTCGTCGGACTTGCGGTCCAGACGCGGCAGCCCCTTCCAGGTGTCCACCAGGGACCGCAGCCGTTCGCCGGCGGCTCGCCACTGGTCGGACTGCGCCAGCTGCTCGGCCTCGGCGACCAGGTCCTCCTTGGCCTTGCGGGCCTCGTCGGACTGCTTGGCGCGCTGCGCCTTGCGCTCCTCACGCCGGGACTCGACCGTCGCCACCAGCTTGTCGAGGCGGGTCCGCAGTGCGCCAAGGTCACCGACCGCGTGATGCGCGTCCACCTGCTCGCGCAGGTGGTCGATCGCGATCTGGGCGTCCTTCGCCGACAGGTCGGTGGTCTGCACTCGCTTCTCGAGGAGGCCGATCTCGACAACCAGGCCCTCGTACTTGCGCTCGAAGTAGGCAAGCGCCTCCTCGGGGGAGCCGGCCGCCCAGGATCCGACGACCTGCTCGCCGTCGGCCGTACGCACGTACACGGTCCCCGTCTCGTCGACGCGGCCCCACGGGTCGCTGCTCACAGCGCCTCCTCCACATGATGCCTGCGGGGGGCCTCAGCACCCCCGGGCATCGTCCACAGTTTCGTCACGGCCAACATAGGCGACCAGCGGGTTACCTGTCCGCATCCAGCGCGACCGAAATTCCGCAGTTGGCCGTCTTGAGCATTGCTACGGCGTCAGGACTTGGTGACCGTCGCCTTGTTGATCACGACCGTCGCGTTCGGGGCGCCGTCACCGGCACCCGTGTTCTCGCCCGCGGCGGCGATCTTGCTCAGCACCTTCAGGCCCGCCGGGTCGATCGTGCCGAACGGCGTGTAGTTGGGCGGCAGCGGACTGTCCTTGTAGACCAGGAAGAACTGGCTGCCACCGGTGTGACGGCCCTGCTTGGTCTGCGCGTTGTACTGGTTGGCCATCGCCACCGTGCCCGCCGGATACGTGTTGCCCTTGAGGCTCGCGTCCTTGAGGTTCTCGTCCGGGATCGTGTAGCCGGGGCCGCCCATGCCGGTGCCCTGCGGGTCGCCGCACTGCAGCACGTAGATGCCGCTCGTGGTCAGACGGTGGCACTTGGTGTGGTCGAAGAAGCCCTTGCCCGCGAGGAAGTCGAACGAGTTCACGGTGTGCGGCGCGGCCGACGTCTTCAGCGCGACGTCGATGTCACCGCACGTCGTCGCGAGCTTCATCGTGTACTTCGCCGACGTGTCGATCGACATCGCCGGCTCCTTCTTCCAGCTCTGCTTCTTGACCGCGCCCGCGGCCGGCTTCTCGCAGGGGTCGGGCGCCTTGCTGCTCGGCGAGGCGCTCGGCGTGACGCCGGAGCTCGCGCCGGACTTCTTGTCGTCGTCGCTGTTCTTGAGCACCCCGGTCGTGTACAGAGCGACACTGCCGATCACGACCACGCCGAGCACCGACGCGATCACGGAGTTGCGCATACGTGCCTTGCGCCGTGCGCTGGTGCGCCGCTGCTGCTGCCGCAAGAACTTCTCCCGGGCGAGCTGACGCCGCCGCTGCTCCTGGCTGACCACCGGGTTCTCTCCTCATGCGTGTCGTGTGTCGACCGGTACACGTGCGTCCTGTGAGCCGACAGCCGCTTGTAGCCCCGTACCGTATATGGGTTCGCTGAGGAAACGGCAGCGCCGGTAGGCTCTGGGCCACGGGCCGACCGCCCGTAAGCCCTCCCGTATCGACACAACGAAGGACGATCGTGCTCATTGCCGGGTTCCCCGCCGGGGCCTGGGGGACGAACTGCTATCTCGTCGCCCCCGCCGCCGGTGAGGAGTGCGTGATCATCGACCCGGGCCATCAGGCCGCCCAGGGCGTCGAGGAAGCACTGAAGAAGCATCGGCTCAAGCCCGTCGCCGTCGTCCTCACCCATGGCCACATCGACCACGTGGCCTCGGTCGTCCCCGTGTGCGGCGCCCACGACGTACCGGCCTGGATCCACCCCGAGGACCGGTACATGATGAGCGACCCCGAGAAGGCGCTCGGCCGGTCCATCGGCATGCCGCTGATGGGCGAGCTGACCGTGGGGGAGCCGGACGACGTCAAGGAACTGACCGACGGCTCCGCCCTCGAGCTCGCCGGGCTGGAGTTCTCCGTCGCGCACGCGCCGGGCCATACCAAGGGGTCGGTGACCTTCCGGATGCCCGAGACCGCGGACATCCCGCCGGTCTTCTTCTCCGGGGATCTGCTGTTCGCCGGCTCCATCGGACGCACCGATCTGCCCGGTGGCTCCACGGAGGACATCCTCGACTCGCTGGCCCGTGTGTGCCTGCCGCTCGAGGACTCCACCGTGGTGCTGTCCGGCCACGGCCCCCAGACGACCATCGGCCAGGAGCGCGCCACCAACCCCTATCTGCGGCAGGTGGCGGCCGGCCAGGGAGCCTTCAGGGCTCCCCGACGAGGAATGTGACGAGAGAGCTTCGTGAGTACCTTCCAGGCCCCCAAGGGCACCTACGACCTGATCCCGCCGGACTCCGCCACGTACCTGGCGGTCCGCGAGGCGATCGCGGCCCCGCTGCGCAACTCCGGCTACGGCTACATCGAGACTCCCGGATTCGAGAGCGTCGAACTCTTCGCGCGCGGAGTGGGTGAGTCCACCGACATCGTGACCAAGGAGATGTACGCCTTCGAGACCAAGGGCGGCGACAGGCTGGCCCTCAGGCCCGAGGGCACGGCGTCCGTCCTGCGGGCGGCCCTGGAGGCCAACCTGCACAAGTCGGGCAACCTCCCGGTCAAGCTCTGGTACTCCGGCTCGTACTACCGCTACGAGCGCCCCCAGAAGGGCCGCTACAGGCACTTCTCCCAGGTCGGCGCCGAGGCGATCGGCGCCGAGGACCCGGCGCTGGACGCCGAGCTGATCATCCTGGCCGACCAGGCGTACCGCTCCCTGGGGCTCAGCAACTTCCGCATCCTGCTCAACAGCCTGGGCGACCAGGAGTGCCGCCCGGTGTACCGCGCCGCTCTCCAGGACTTCCTGCGCGGCCTCGACCTCGACGAGGACACCCAGCGCCGCACCGAGATCAACCCGCTGCGGGTGCTCGACGACAAGCGGGAGTCGGTCCAGAAGCAGCTGGGCGGCGCCCCGCTGCTGCGCGACTACCTGTGCGACGCCTGCAAGGCGTACCACGAGGAGGTCCGCGAGCTGATCACCGCGGCCGGCGTCGCCTTCGAGGACGACCCGAGGCTGGTCCGCGGTCTGGACTACTACACCCGCACCACCTTCGAGTTCGTGCACGACGGCCTGGGCTCCCAGTCCGCGGTGGGCGGCGGCGGCCGTTACGACGGCCTGTCGGAGATGATCGGCGGTCCCGCGCTGCCGTCGGTGGGCTGGGCGCTCGGTGTCGACCGCACGGTCCTCGCCCTGGAGGCCGAGGGCGTGGAGCTGGACATCCCGGCCTCGACCAGCGTCTATGCGGTGCCGCTCGGCGAGGAGGCCCGCCGGGTGCTGTTCGCGAAGGTCACCGAGCTGCGCAAGGCCGGTGTCGCCGCGGACTTCTCCTACGGCGGCAAGGGCCTGAAGGGCGCCATGAAGAACGCCAACCGCAGCGGGGCCCGCTACACGATCGTCGCCGGCGAGCGTGACCTCGCCGAGGGCGTCGTCCAGCTCAAGGACATGGAGTCCGGCGAACAGACGGCGATCGGCGTGAACGAGATCGTGGCGGAGCTGGAGTCGCGGCTCGGCTGAGGACCTGGCCGGCACGACCGCCGGCAGGCCCCAGGGGCCGCAAGGGCGCCGGACACCTCCGGCGCCCGTCTCAGTGGTCTAGCAGCCCGTGTCGCAGGGCGCTGGTGACGGCTGCGGTGCGGTCGTCCACGCCCAGCTTTCCGAAGATCCGCAGCAGGTGGGTCTTCACCGTCGACTCACCGATGAAGAGGCGGCGCCCGATCTCCGCGTTGGTGCAGCCGTCCGCCACCAGGCGCAGGACCGCCGTCTCGCGGGCGGACAGGCGGGGGAGTTCGGGGCGGGCGCGGAGCTGGTCCACCAGGCGGGTGGCCACCGACGGGGCGAGGACCGTCTCGCCGCGCGCCGCGGCCCGTACCGCGTCCGCGAGTTCCCGGCGCGGCATGTCCTTGAGCAGATAGCCCGCGGCGCCCGCCTCCACGGCCCGCAGGATGTCCCGGTCCGTCTCGTACGTCGTCAGCACGATCACCCGGCAGGGCAGCCCGGCCGCGCTCATCCGCTGGATCGAATCGACGCCCCCGCCGCCCGGCATCCGCAGGTCCATCAGCACGATGTCGGGGCGCAGTTCCACCGCCAGCGCCTCGGCCTGCGGCCCGTTCGCCGCGTCCCCGACCACCTCCAGGTCCGGCTCGGCGCTCAGCATCGCGCGCAGTCCCTCCCGTACGACGGGATGGTCGTCGGCCAGGATGATCCGGATCACGGAACCTCACTTCTCGCGGCGGCGGGAACGGACAGGCGCACGGTCACCGTCGTACCGTCGCCGGGTGCGCTGCGCACCGTCGCGGTCCCGCCCACCTCTGCGGCGCGTGCACGCAGCCCCGCGAGACCGTAGCCGCTCGACACGGCGGCGGGGTCGAAGCCCCGGCCGTCGTCGTGCACGGTGACGGTCACGGCGTCGTCGGTGTAGCCGAGAGTGACGTTCACGGCCGCCGAACTTCCCCCGTGCCGACGGGCGTTGGTCAGCGCCTCCTGACAGGAACGCAGGGCCACCACCTCGATGCCGGCCGGAAGAGCGTGCACCGGACCGGTCACGTCCAAGTCGGCCTCGTGCCGCGCTGTCAGCCGTGCCAGCGCGTCCGGCAGCGAGGCATCCGCCAGATCGGCGGGGGCACCGCCGGCCACCAGGGCCCGGGCCTCGGCGAGGTTGCGGCGGGCCGTCTCGTCCATCAGGGCCAGGTGGCGGCGGGCCTGCGGAAGGTCGGAGTCCAGCTCCGCGTCCACGGCCTGGACGAGCATCAGCAGGCTGGTGAAACCCTGCGCGAGGGTGTCGTGGATCTCGCGGGCCAGCCGTTCGCGTTCGGCGAGCGCTCCGTGCGCGGCCGACAGCCGGGAGATCTCGTGCCGGCTGGCATCCAACTCGGCGATCAGCTCGGCCCGTTCCGTGCTCTGCTCGATGATCCGGATGATCCAGCTGCCGATCACCACGGAGAAGAGGAGGGTGACCACGGCGAACAGGACGTTGGCGATGAGGTCCGGCCACCGGGGCCGCCACAGCGCCGCCCAGCCGGGGACCGGCGCCAGGTTGATGACGGTCACGGCGATCAGGGCCCACCGCATGCGCAGCACCATGAAGCACTGCGGGATCAGCGCGTACGCCATCAGCCGGGTCTGGTCGACGAGAACCGCGGCCGGCAGGAACAGCACCATCGCTCCGGCCAGATAGCCCAGGGCGCGCCGTTCGTCGGACGGGTCCTGCTGCAACAGCGTCCGGCCGACCGACAGGTACCAGGGAACCAGCGGCACCAGCAGCCCCGCCGCGGCGGCCCGGACCGGCAGGCCCGGGTGCGCCGCGTCGAGGACGAAGGCGAGCGTGGCCGCCCAGGCCACGGCGAAGTAGGCGTCCCAGTACCGGATCGTCCGGTCCCAGGCGTCGGCCTCCCGCGCCCGGCCCGGACCGGTCACCCCTCGCGCCGGTTCTTCCACCGGAAGGTAAGTAGACACAGGGCCAATCCTCCGACGCACCAGGCCGCCAGCACCAGCGCGATCCGACCGAACTCCCAGCTCCCGGCCTGCTCCAGCACCCGCGCGGAGTCCGGCAGGAACACACCACGCAGCCCCTGGCACAGCCACTTCAGCGGGAACAGTGCGCCGATGTCGAGCATCCAGCCGGGGATGGTGTCGATGGAGATGTAGACCCCGGAGATGAACTGGAGCACCAGGAAGGGGAGTACGACGACGGAGCTGGCGCTCTTCGCCGATCTGGGCACCGAGCTGATCGCGATGCCCAGCAGCGCGCACGCGGTCAGGCCGAGCACGAAGATCCACGCGAAGTCGAACCAGCGCCCGGCGTCGGTCGGCAGGCTGACGTCGTAGAACGCGGTGCCCACGAACAGAAGGACCGCGGTCTCCAGCACACCGGTGAACAGAACGAGCCATATCTTGCCCAGGAAGTAGGCCGCCGGCGGCATCGGTGTGCCGCGCAGCCGCCGCAGCGCCTTCTCGTCGCGTTCGACGGCGATGGAGATGCCCAGCGACTGGAAGCTCGTGGACATGATCCCGGAGGCCATCATGGCGGGAACGTACAGCTGCGAGGCGCTCACCCCAGTGCCCCGGACGTCGTCGTGGAAGATCGACGCGAACAGGAACAGGAAGACCACCGGGAAGGAGAAGGTGAACACCACCTGCTCGCGCTGCCGGAAGAACTGCCTGATCTCCAGGCCGCCCCGCAGCAGTCCGAGTGTCCAGGGGCCGGGCAGGGACCCGGCGGACCCGCGGGCGGCGGTCCGTACGGCGGTCGTGGTCATCGGGCGGCCTCCTGACCGGTCAGCCGGAGGTAGACGTCCTCCAGGGTGGGGCGGGTCACCGTCAGGCCCGGGATCTCGCCGTCGAAGCGGCTCAGCAGGGCGGCGACGGTCCGCGTGGGGGTGTCGGTGTGCTCCACGCGCGCGGAACCGTCGGGTTCCGTCCAGGTGACGGTGGCGCCGGTGCCGTACTGCTCGCGCAGCTCACCGGGCCCGCCCTCGGCGACCACCCGGCCCCGGGCGACGACCGCGAGCCGGCCCGCGAGGGCCTCGGCCTCCTCCAGGTAGTGCGTGGTCAGCAGGATCGTGGTGCCCTCGTCGGCGAGCAGCCGGATCAGGTCCCAGAACTGGTGCCGGGCGGCCGGGTCGAATCCGGTGGTCGGCTCGTCCAGGAGCAGCAGCTCGGGGTCGCCGATCACGCCGAGCGCCACGTCCAGGCGGCGCCGCTGACCGCCGGAGAGGGTCTTGACCCGGCTGTTCGCCTTCGCTCCGAGCCCGACCAGGCCGATGACCTCCCCGGGGTCGCGCGGCCGCGGGTAGTAACGGGCGAAATGCCGTACGGTCTCGCCGACCGTCAATTCGGCGGGCGCGGATTCGTCCTGCCAGACGATTCCCACACGGGACCTCCACGCGCGCGTGCCCGTTGCCGGATCCGTCCCGAGGACCGACACCTCGCCCGCGTCCCGCGACCGGTTGCCCTGGAGTATCTCGACCGTGGTGCTCTTGCCCGCGCCGTTGGGTCCCAGCAGGCCGAACACCTCACCGCGCCGGATGCCGAGATCGATGCCGTCCACCGCGGTCACGTCTCCGTACTGCTTGCGCAGCCCCCGTACGTGCACCGCGAGTTCGTTCGCGTGTGCTGTCATGCCTTTGAGCATCGGCCGGAACCGAACGCTCCGTGACCACCGTGCGTACCTCCTTGTGTCCACCGAACGGTGGACACACAGGGGGGTGCGGCACAATGAACCCCCAGCCGGAAGATGGTCCAACTCTCAAGTGACGGAATCGGCGTGATGAGCAAGACGACAGTCAAAGACGTCTCCACGGAGTCCGAGCCCGAGCGTGCCACCGAAGCGTCCCGCGCGGTGGGCGGCAGCCGGGCCTTCGCCCTGCTGCTGGTGATCACCGGCGCTGCCGGACTGCTCGCCGCCTGGGTCATCACGATCGACAAGTTCAAGATCCTCGAGGCCAAGGTCGCGGGCAAGACCTTCACGCCCGGCTGCAGCGTGAACCCGGTGGTGTCCTGCGGCAGCGTGATGGAGAGCAAGCAGGCGGCCGTCTTCGGCTTCCCGAACCCGATGCTCGGCCTGGTCTGCTACGGCATCGTGATCTGCGTCGGCATGAGCCTGCTGGCCCGGGCGCGCTTCCCGCGCTGGTACTGGCTGACCTTCAATTTCGGCACCCTGTTCGGGGTCTGCTTCGTCACCTGGCTGCAGTTCGAGTCCCTGTACCGGATCAACGCGCTGTGCCTGTGGTGCTCGCTGGCCTGGGTCGCCACGATCACCATGTTCTGGTACGTCACCTCGTTCAACGTCCGCAACGACTTCCTGCCGTCCCCGCGCCGGCTGAAGTCCTTCCTGGGCGAGTTCACCTGGGTGCTGCCGGTCACGCACTGCGGCGTCATCGCCATGCTGATCCTGACCCGCTGGGGCAGCCAGCTCTGGGCCTGACCCCGGTTCCGGGCCCGGCCCGTGTTCTGGGCCCGGCCCGGCTCTCGGCCTGCCTCCGGCTTCTGGGCCCGGCCCCGGACCGTGCGGTGTTGTCAGTGCCGTGTCTTAGGGTTTCAGCGTGGAACCCGACCTCTTCACCGCCGCAGCAGAAGAACGCCAGGAGAAGGACCCGGCAGGAAGTCCCCTGGCGGTTCGGATGCGCCCGCGCACCCTCGACGAGGTGGTGGGCCAGCAGCACCTTCTCAAGCCCGGCTCACCGCTGCGCCGACTGGTCGGCGAGGGCAACGGCGGTCCCGCCGGACCGTCCTCGGTGATCCTCTGGGGCCCGCCCGGCACGGGCAAGACCACACTCGCCTACGTCGTCTCCAAGGCCACCGACAAGCGGTTCGTGGAGCTGTCCGCCATCACCGCGGGCGTCAAGGAGGTCCGCGCGGTCATCGACGGCGCCCGCCGTGCCACCGGCGGCTTCGGCAAGGAGACCGTCCTCTTCCTGGACGAGATCCACCGCTTCAGCAAGGCCCAGCAGGACTCCCTGCTCCCCGCGGTCGAGAACCGCTGGGTGACCCTGATCGCGGCGACCACGGAGAACCCGTACTTCTCGGTGATCTCCCCGCTGCTCTCCCGCTCCCTGCTCCTCACGCTCGAACCCCTCACCGACGACGACGTCCGCGGGCTGCTGCGCCGCGCCCTCGGTGACGAGCGGGGTCTGAGGGGCGCCGTCGTGCTCCCGGAGGACACCGAGGAGCACCTGCTGCGCATCGCCGGCGGTGACGCCCGCCGTGCCCTGACGGCCCTGGAGGCCGCGGCCGGAGCCGCTCTCGACAAGGGCGAGTCCGAGATCGGCCTCCAGACCCTGGAGCAGACCGTCGACCGGGCCGCGGTGAAGTACGACCGGGACGGCGACCAGCACTACGACGTCGCCAGCGCCCTCATCAAGTCCATCCGCGGCTCCGACGTCGACGCCGCCCTGCACTACCTGGCCCGCATGATCGAGGCCGGCGAGGACCCCCGCTTCATCGCCCGTCGGCTGATGATCTCCGCCAGCGAGGACATCGGCCTGGCCGACCCGAACGCACTGCCCATCGCGGTCTCGGCCGCCCAGGCCGTCGCCATGATCGGCTTCCCCGAGGCCGCCCTCACCCTCAGCCACGCCACCATCGCCCTCGCGCTCGCCCCCAAATCGAACTCCGCGACCACCGCGATCGGCGCCGCGATGGAGGACGTACGCAAGGGCCTGGCCGGATCGGTCCCGCCGCACCTGCGGGACGGTCACTACAAGGGCGCAGCCAAGCTCGGCCACGCGCAGGGCTACCTGTACCCGCACGACCTGCCCGAGGGCATCGCCCAGCAGCAGTACGCCCCGGACGCCCTCAAGGACCGCGAGTACTACACGCCGACCCGGCACGGCGCGGAGGCTCGGTACGCGGACGCCGTGGAGTGGACGAGGAAGCACCTCGGTCGCAGGCGCTCCTGAGCGCCCTGTAGACTGCTGCGAAGTGCTGAGTCCCGTGTCCGGTCCCTCGTACGAGGAGCCGGCTCACCAGAGCGGGACATCCAGCCGGAGGCCTGGTCCGCCAGGATCTCCAGGAGCGTCGCGCACCATCGAATGGTGTCGCGGGCAGCCCACCACCACCCGGAGTCCCGGGAGAGGTCGGTGGGCCACTCGCGTGCAGCACGTATGTGCCCAGACCAGGGGAGCGGCTGCCCACCGGGCCCGGCAACGGACCAGGCGGGTTTCCCCGGCTGCGGATGCGACCTCCCCTAACCCTGGTGAAGCCGTATTCGCATAAGAAACACGAGGTGTTCGGTTCCATGGCGAACCAGTCCCGCCCCAAGGTCAAGAAGTCGCGTGCCCTCGGCATCGCGCTGACCCCGAAGGCCGTCAAGTACTTCGAGGCCCGCCCCTACCCGCCGGGTGAGCACGGCCGCGGCCGCAAGCAGAACTCGGACTACAAGGTCCGTCTGCTCGAGAAGCAGCGTCTGCGCGCGCAGTACGACGTGTCCGAGCGCCAGCTCGTCCGCGCCTACGAGCGTGCCTCCAAGGTCCAGGGCAAGACCGGTGAGGCCCTGATCATCGAGCTGGAGCGCCGTCTCGACGCGCTGGTCCTGCGTTCGGGCATCGCCCGCACGATCTACCAGGCCCGCCAGATGGTCGTCCACGGCCACATCCAGGTCAACGGCCAGAAGGTCGACAAGCCGTCCTTCCGCGTCCGCCCGGACGACGTCGTGCAGGTCCGCGACCGCTCCAAGGACAAGACGCTCTTCCAGATCGCCCGCGAGGGTGGCTTCGCCCCCGACGGCGAGACCCCGCGCTACCTGCAGGTGAACCTCAAGGCCCTGGCGTTCCGCCTGGACCGTGAGCCGAACCGCAAGGAGATCCCGGTGATCTGCGACGAGCAGCTCGTCGTCGAGTACTACGCCCGCTGACCCCAGCCCCGGCGCAGCATCTCAGCCCGCCGTCTCCCCGCCCTTCCGGGTGGGCGAGGCGGCGGGTTCGCGTTTTCCGGCGCCGCCGGGGTCCCGCGGCGCCCGCCCGCGCGGTGCGGGCAGCCCCGGCAGCGGCTGCACACCGCCGTCCCCCAGCGCCCGGCCCACCGCCGCCTCCCGGTCCAGCCCCGCCCCCTCGCGCACGCACTCCTCGTAGTGCTCGTCGCCGAGAGCCTGCCGGGCCGTGGTCTCGCACAGCTCGTGCGGGGCGTTGTAGTACGCCGAGCCGAACAGCGGCAGCCCCACCGACGGCCACAGCCGGGCCGCGGCGCCCTGCAGCACCGCCGCCTCGGCCGGCTCGCCCAGGGACGCCGTCACCAGGGCCAGCAGCTCGATGCTCAGCACCGTGCCGAGCAGGTCGTGGAAGGCGTGTGCATTGTCCAGGCAGTCCGTGAGCAGTTCCCGCGCCCCGGCCGGATCCCCGTCCCGCCAGGCCGCGTACGCCAGCACGTACAGCGCGTACGACCGTGCCCACCGCTCCCCGTGGTCCTCGCACACCCGGCGCACGTCCTCGCACAGCCGCACCGCGTCCGCCAGGTCCCCCTGGAACGCCCGCGCCATCGCCAGTTCCACCTGGCCCATCAGCACGTTGCTGTTCAGCTCGCCGATCTCCCGGTAGCGCTCCAGTGCCGACCGAAGCAGCGTTTCTGCGCCTGCCATGTCGTCCGTGACCAGGGCCAGACAGCCGGTTCGGTGCTCCGCGTACGCCACGGCCGTCCCGTCCCCGGCCCGTTCCGCCTGCTCCCGGCACTCCCGCAGCGCCGCCAGCGCCGGCACGGTGTCGCCCTGCAGGATCGCCACGTAGCCGAGCACCCACAGCGCCTTCAGCCGGGACTGCTCGTACCCCGAGTCCAGTTCCACACTGCGCTCCAGCCAGCGCCGCCCCTCCGACAGCCGCCCGCAGCCCGCCCAGCAGAACCACAGCGAGCCCGCCAGGTACTGGCCCAGATGCGCCTCGTCCGGCTCGGTCAGACAGAACTCCAGAGCGGCCCGCAGGTTCGGCAGCTCGGCCTCGACCCGCGCGGCCACCTCGCGCTGCCGCGGCGAGAACCAGTCCAGCTCGCACCAGGTCGCCAGGCCCAGATACCAGTCCCGGTGCCGGCGCCGCAGCCTCGGCCCGTCCCCGGTCGCCTCCAGCCATTCGGCGCCATAGACCCGGACGGTGTCCAGCATCCGGTAGCGGGGGCCCGTCGGGGTCTCCTCGCGGGAGAGGACCGACTGGGCGAGCAGCTCCGCGAGCACGTCCAGGACGTCCTCGGCCGGCAGCCCGTCCCCGCTGCACAGGTACTCGGCCGCCTCCAGGTCGAAGGTCTGCGCGAACACGGAGAGCCGCGCCCACAGCAACCGCTCGGCGGGCGTACACAGCTCATGGCTCCAGCCGATCGCCGTGCGCAGCGTCTGATGGCGGGGCAGGGCGTCCCGGCCCCCGCCGGTGAGCAGCCGGAACCTGTCGTCGAGACGCTCCAGAAGCTGCGCCGGGGACAGGGCCCGCAGCCGCCCGGCGGCCAGCTCCACGGCCAGCGGAATCCCCTCCAGCCGTCCGCACAGCTCCCGCACGGCCGGACAGTCGCCGACGTCCACCCCCTGCTGCAGGGCCCGGTCCGCGAACAGCTCCACCGCCTCGTCCTCGCCGAGCGGGGCCAGCGGGAACAGCCGCTCGCACGCCAGCCCCAGCGGGCGCCGGCCCGCCGCCAGCACCCGCAGCTCCGGCAGCTTGCGCACCAGCTCGGCCACCAGCTCGGCACAGGCCTCCACCAGGTGCTCGAACCCGTCCAGCACGAGCAGGACGCGACGGCCGCCGAGCCGGTCGAGCAGGGTCTCCCGGGGCAGCCGGGTGGTGTGGTCGGTCAGCCCCAGCGCCTCCACGACCGCGTACTCCACGAACTGCGGATCCCGCACCGGCGCCAGCTCCACCCCCCACACCTCGTGCCGGGCCGCGGGCCGTAACGCCGCGCGGGCGGCCAGCCGGGACTTGCCCACTCCGCCGACCCCGGTCACGGTGACCAGCCGGGCCGCCGCCATCGCCTCGGCCAGCCCGGCGAGTTCGGCCGAGCGCCCGATGAACGCGGTGAGTTCCGGGAGAAGATTGCCGTCCGCCGGGGCGCCGGGGCGCTGAGGACCTCGCATGGGACACGGAGCGTACTGAAGTGTGTTCATTCCGTACAATCGCTTCCCGCAACTCCACCGTCGGCCGACGGTAATCCGGTACGGAGTCCCACGCCCGGCGCGATAGGCTCGGTCCACGACTTTTCGATGCTCAGGCACGTTTCAGGGAGCGGGTGCGCACAGTGTCCGGTGGTGAGGTGGCCGGGATCCTGGTGGCCGTCTTCTGGGCGATCCTGGTCTCCTTCCTCGCCGTCGCACTGGCGAGGCTGGCCCAGACGCTCAAGGCGACCACCAAGCTCGTCGCGGACGTGACCGACCAGGCCGTCCCGCTGCTCGCCGACGCCTCCGCGACCGTGCGCTCCGCGCAGACCCAGATCGACCGGGTCGACGCGATCGCCTCCGACGTCCAGGAGGTCACGTCGAACGCCTCCGCGCTCTCGACCACCGTCGCCTCCACCTTCGGCGGCCCGCTGGTCAAGGTCGCGGCCTTCGGCTACGGGGTGCGCCGGGCCCTCGGCGGCCGCAAGGAGGACGTGCCCGGCAAGGCACCGAGGCGTACCGTGATCGTGGGCCGGACCGTCCCGGCCGCGCGGCGGGGCAAGCGAAACCTCCGCGGAGAGTAGGGACTGAGACCTAGCGATGTTCCGCCGTACGTTCTGGTTCACCACGGGTGTCGCCGCCGGTGTCTGGGCCACCACCAAGGTCAACCGCAAGCTGAAGCAGCTGACCCCGGAGAGCCTGGCCGCGACCGCGGCCAACAAGGCCGTGGAGACCGGTCAGCGTCTGAAGGACCGCGCGGTCGGCTTTGCGCTCGACGTCCGCGACAACATGGCGCAGCGGGAGTCCGAGCTGGGGGAGGCGCTGGGGATCAACGCGAATCCCGACCCCGAACTCCCCGCGCCCCGGCGCCACACCGCCATCGAGAACAACCGCAGCAACCCGAAGTACATCGAGAACACGACGTACTCGTACAACCGGAATGAGGACCACTGATGGAGTCGGCCGAGATTCGCCGCCGCTGGCTGAGCTTCTTCGAGGAGCGCGGGCACACCGTCGTCCCTTCGGCGTCGCTCATCGCGGACGACCCGACTCTGCTCCTCGTCCCCGCCGGCATGGTTCCCTTCAAGCCCTACTTCCTGGGTGAGGTCAAGCCGCCCTTCGCCCGCGCCACCAGCGTGCAGAAGTGTGTGCGCACGCCCGACATCGAAGAGGTCGGCAAGACCACGCGGCACGGCACCTTCTTCCAGATGTGCGGCAACTTCTCCTTCGGCGACTACTTCAAGGAAGGCGCCATCAAGTACGCCTGGGAGCTGCTCACCACGCCCCAGGACAAGGGCGGTTACGGCCTGGAGCCCGACCGTCTGTGGATCACCGTCTACAAGGACGACGACGAGGCCGAGCGCATCTGGCACGAGGTCGTCGGCGTGCCGAAGGAGCGCATCCAGCGCCTCGGCATGAAGGACAACTACTGGTCCATGGGCGTCCCGGGCCCCTGCGGCCCCTGCTCCGAGATCAACTACGACCGCGGCCCCGAGTTCGGCGTCGAGGGCGGCCCCGCCGTCAACGACGAGCGGTACGTGGAGATCTGGAACCTCGTCTTCATGCAGTACGAGCGTGGCGAGGGCATCGGCAAGGACAACTTCGAGATCCTCGGGGACCTGCCGAGCAAGAACATCGACACGGGCCTCGGCATGGAGCGCCTCGCCATGATTCTGCAGGGCGTGCAGAACATGTACGAGATCGACACCTCCATGGCCGTCATCGACAAGGCCACCGAGCTGACCGGCGTCCGCTACGGCGAAGCCCACGCCTCGGACGTGTCCCTGCGCGTGGTCACCGACCACATGCGCACGGCCACCATGCTCATCGGCGACGGCGTCACCCCCGGCAACGAGGGCCGCGGCTACGTCCTGCGCCGCATCATGCGCCGCGCCATCCGCAACATGCGCCTGCTGGGCGCCACCGGCCCGGTCGTCCTCGACCTGATCGACACCGTGATCCGGATGATGGGCCAGCAGTACCCCGAGCTGGTCACCGACCGCGAGCGCATCGAGAAGGTCGCCCTCGCCGAGGAGAACGCCTTCCTGAAGACGCTGAAGGCCGGCACGAACATCCTCGACACCGCCGTCACCGAGACGAAGCAGTCCGGCAGCGAGGTGCTGCCCGGCGACAAGGCCTTCCTGCTCCACGACACGTGGGGATTCCCGATCGACCTCACCCTGGAGATGGCCGCCGAGCAGGGCCTGTCCGTGGACGAGGAGGGCTTCCGCCGCCTGATGAAGGAGCAGCGGGAGCGCGCCAAGGCCGACGCCCAGGCCAAGAAGACCGGCCACGCCGACATGGGCGCCTACCGCGAGATCGCCGACTCCGCCGGTGAGACCGACTTCATCGGCTACAGCGACACCGAGGGCGAGACCACGATCGTCGGCATCCTGGTCGACGGCGTCTCCTCTCCGGCCGCCACCGAGGGCGACGAGGTCGAGATCGTCCTGGACCGCACTCCGTTCTACGCCGAGGGCGGCGGCCAGATCGGCGACACCGGCCGGATCAAGGTCGACTCCGGTGCCGTCATCGAGGTCCGCGACTGCCAGAAGCCGGTCCCGGGTGTGTACGTCCACAAGGGCGTCGTCCAGGTCGGCGAGGTCACGGTCGGTGCCAAGGCCCAGGCCTCGATCGACGCCCGCCGCCGCAAGGCCATCGCCCGCGCCCACTCGGCCACCCACCTGACCCACCAGGCCCTGCGCGACGCCCTCGGCCCGACGGCCGCCCAGGCCGGCTCCGAGAACCAGCCCGGCCGCTTCCGCTTCGACTTCGGCTCCCCGTCCGCCGTCCCGACGGCCGTGATGACCGACGTCGAGCAGAAGATCAACGAGGTGCTCGCCCGCGACCTGGACGTGCAGGCCGAGGTCATGGGCATCGACGAGGCCAAGAAGCAGGGCGCCATCGCCGAGTTCGGCGAGAAGTACGGCGAGCGGGTCCGCGTGGTGACCATCGGCGACTTCTCCAAGGAGCTGTGCGGCGGCACGCACGTGCACAACACCGCCCAGCTGGGCCTGGTGAAGCTGCTCGGCGAGTCGTCCATCGGCTCGGGCGTCCGCCGTATCGAGGCCCTCGTCGGCGTGGACGCCTACAACTTCCTCGCCCGCGAGCACACGGTCGTCGCCCAGCTCCAGGAGCTGATCAAGGGCCGTCCGGAGGAGCTTCCGGAGAAGGTCTCCGCCATGCTCGGCAAGCTGAAGGACGCCGAGAAGGAGATCGAGAAGTTCCGCGCCGAGAAGGTGCTGCAGGCCGCCGCCGGTCTTGCCGAGTCCGCCAAGGACATCAGGGGCATCGCGCTCGTCACCGGCCAGGTCCCGGACGGCACCACGCCGGACGACCTGCGCAAGCTGGTCCTCGACGTGCGCGGCCGCATCCAGGGCGGCCGGGCCGCCGTGGTCGCCCTCTTCACGGTCACGGGCGGCAAGCCGCTGACGGTCATCGCCACCAACGAGGCCGCCCGTGAGCGCGGCCTCAAGGCCGGTGACCTGGTCCGTACCGCTGCCAAGACGCTCGGCGGCGGCGGTGGCGGCAAGCCGGACGTCGCCCAGGGCGGCGGCCAGAACCCGGCCGCCGTAGGCGAGGCCGTCGAGGCCGTCGAGCGTCTCGTCGCCGACACCGCCAAGTGACAGCCAGGTAAGGAAACGGTCGGAAATGCGCAGAGGACGTCGACTTTCGATCGACGTCGGGGATGCCCGGATCGGGGTCGCCTCGTGCGACCCCGATGGGATCCTCGCCACACCGGTGGAGACCGTCCCGGGCCGGGACATCCCCGCCGCCCACCGCCGGTTGCGTCAATTGGTGGAGGAGTACGAGCCGATCGAGGTCGTCGTCGGACTCCCTCGCTCTCTCAAAGGGGGCGAGGGCCCGGCCGCGGTCAAGGTCCGCGCCTTCGCCCAGGAGCTGGCCAAGGGCATCGATCCCGTGCCGGTGCGCCTGGTGGACGAGCGGATGACGACCGTGACGGCCAGTCAGGGACTGCGCGCCTCGGGCGTGAAATCCAAGAAGGGCCGCGCCGTCATCGACCAGGCCGCCGCCGTCATCATCCTCCAGCAGGCCCTCGAATCCGAACGGGTGTCAGGTAAAGCACCCGGCGAGGGCGTCGAAGTGGTCATCTGATCGCGATACGGTAACGTTCCGCGCGATGCGGCGGTGTTCGAACAGCCACCGCACAGCAAGAGAGGCGGAACGGAAGCCGGTCCACCGGCCGCGCTACCGTCGACCTCGCGGCTCTAGGGGATCGATGACTGAGTATGGCCGGGGCGCAGGCTCCGAACCGTGGCATCCGGAGGACCCGTTGTACGGGGACGTCGGATGGGGAGGACAGCAGACCCAGGCGGGTCAGCAGTCCCCCTACGGCGGCCAGCCGCAGCAGCAGTACCCGCAGCCGCAGTACGGCGACTGGACCCAGGGGCAGCAGCCCGGGTACGGCCAGCAGCAGCACCAGTACTACGACGAACAGGGCCGATCGAACTACGGCCGGCAGTACGCCGAGCAGGACCAGCAGTACGCGGCGCAGACCCAGCAGCAGTACCCCCAGGGTGGCTGGGATGCGACCGGCACCCACGGCCACGTCCCGTACGCCGCCGACCCCGGTGACCCCTACGGCCAGCAGCCCGTGGCCTACGGCGCGCAGCAGCCCGACTTCTACGGCACCGAGGACGCCTACCCGCCGCCCGAGCCGCCCGGCCGCAGGCGACCCGAACCGGAGCCGGGCTCGCAGACCGGCCCGCGGACGGGCCAGGGCCCGGACCCGGAGACCGGCTGGGACCCGGGCGAGGACCAGGGGGAAGCCGCCTTCTTCGCCGGAGGCGACGACGAGGACGACGACGAGGCCGAGAGCCGGTCCGGCCGCGGTGACCGCCGTGGCCGGAAACCGGTCAAGAGCAAGAAACGCCGTACCGGCTGCGCCTGCATGGTCGTGGTGCTCGTCTTCGGCGGTGGCCTCGGCGGAGTCGGATATTTCGGCTACAAGTTCTACCAAAATCGTTTCGGCCCGGCCCCCGACTACGCGGGCAGCGGCACCAGCGAGAAGGTGACCGTCGAGATCCCCAAGGGCGCGGGAGGCTGGGAGATCGGCCGCCGCCTGCAGGAGGCCGGAGTCATCAAGAGCGCCGATGCGTTCGTGCACGCGCAGAAGGAGATCCCCAAGGCGGACTCCATCCAGGCCGGCGCCTATCTCATGAAGAAGGAGATGTCCGCCGCGAGTGCCGTGCAATTGATGCTCGACCCGAGCAGCCAGAGCAATGTGCTCGTCAAACCGGGCGAGCGTAATTCCGAGGTCTACCAGGCCATCGACAAACAGCTCGACGTTTCCACGGGAACCACGCAGAAGTTTGTCAAGACGTCCTACAAGACCCTCGGCCTGCCGAGCTGGGTGCAGACCGGCAGCGACGTCAGGGATCCGCTGGAGGGCTTCCTCTACCCGGGTACCTATCCGGCCGCCAAGGGAATGAAGCCCGATGCCGTCCTGAAACAGATGATCACCCAGGCCAAATCGAGGTACGCCGCCTACGACCTGCCGGGCAAGGCGAAGGCGCTCGGCCTGCAGGACGCCTTCCAGCTCGTCACGGTCGCGAGCCTGGTCCAGGCGGAGGGCAAAACCCACGACGACTTCCGCAAGATGGCGGAAGTGGTCTACAACCGCCTCAAGCCCACCAACACCGAGACGAACCAGCTGCTGCAGTTCGACTCGACGTACAACTACCTCAAGGGCACGAGCAACATCCATATCTCCGAGAAGGAGATCCACGGCAACCTGAACCCGTACAACACGTACACCCACAAGGGTCTTCCGCCCGGTCCGATCGGCAACCCCGGTGAGGACGCGATGAGGGCGGCGCTGAATCCGACGCACGACGGCTGGATCTATTTCGTGGCGACCGACGGCGTGAGCAACACCGAATTCGCCAAGACGTTGGCCGAATTCAACAAGCTCAAGGACAAGTTCAATGAAAGCTCGGGCAACTGACGCCCGCCGGGCGGCCGTGCTCGGTTCGCCCGTCGCCCACTCCCTCTCGCCGGTGCTGCACCGGGCGGCCTACGACGCACTCGGGCTCACCGACTGGTCGTACGACCGCTTCGAGATCGACGAAGCCGCCCTGCCCGGCTTCTTCGAGAAGCTCGGTCCGCAGTGGGCGGGGCTGTCGCTGACCATGCCGCTGAAGCGGGCGGTCATTCCGCTGGTGGACGAGATCAGCGAGACGGCCGCCTCGGTCGACGCCGTCAACACGGTGGTCTTCACCGAGGACGGACGCCGCATCGGCGACAACACCGACATCCCGGGCATGGTGGCCGCCCTGCGCGAGCACGGCATCGAACAGGTCGACTCCGCCGCGATCCTCGGCGCCGGCGCCACCGCCTCCTCGGCACTGGCCGCGCTCGCCCGGATCTGCACCGGCGAGGTCGTCGCCTATGTCCGCAGCGAGGCCCGCGCCGCCGAGATGCGCCGGTGGGGCGAACGGTTGGACATCGACGTCCGTACGGCGGACTGGGCGGACGCGGAGCAGGCCCTGAGCGCCCCCCTGGTGATCGCCACCACCCCCGCCGGTACCACCGACGCCCTCGCCGGCGCCGTACCCGAGTGCCCCGCCACCCTCTTCGACGTGCTCTACGCCCCCTGGCCCACCGAGCTGGCGGCCCGATGGTCCATGTTCGGCGGCGCCGTCGTCAGCGGCCTCGATCTGCTGGTCCACCAGGCCGTTCTCCAGGTCGAGCAGATGACCGGCCGCTCGCCGGCGCCCCTGGAGGCCATGCGGCACGCCGGCGAGAAGGCGCTCGCGGCCCGCTGACCCCCGGCTGCTGCGCCCCTCCGTCCCGCCTGCTGGACCATCGGCCGGACACCCGCCTGGGACGTGGGAGGATCGGAGGTGGCGGACCGGGGTCGCGCACCCGGTCAAGCCGTCGCCGTACGCGAGGACACGCGTACGCAGGGCAGTACCGGGCGCGAACACTGAGGAGCACCGTTGAGCAGGCTGCGTTGGCTGACCGCGGGGGAGTCCCACGGTCCCGCACTTGTCGCGACGCTGGAGGGGCTTCCCGCCGGCGTGCCGATCACCACGGAGATGGTGGCGGACCACCTGGCGCGGCGTCGGCTCGGCTATGGCCGCGGTGCGCGGATGAAGTTCGAGCGCGACGAGGTCACCTTCCTCGGCGGTGTCCGGCACGGCCTCACCCTCGGCTCCCCGGTCGCGATCATGGTGGGGAACACCGAGTGGCCCAAGTGGGAGCAGGTCATGGCGGCCGACCCGGTCGCCCCGGAGATCCTCGACGGCCTCGCCCGCAATGCGCCGCTGACCCGGCCCCGGCCCGGCCACGCCGACCTCGCCGGCATGCAGAAGTACGGCTTCGACGAGGCCCGCCCGATCCTGGAGCGCGCCTCCGCCCGTGAGACCGCCGCCCGCGTCGCGCTCGGTGCCGTCGCCCGCTCCTACCTGAAGGAGACGGCCGGCATCGAGATCGTCTCCCACGTCGTCGAGCTGGCCTCCGCCAAGGCCCCCTACGGCGTCTACCCGACCCCGGCCGACGTCGAGAAGCTGGACGCCGACCCGGTGCGCTGCCTGGACGCCGACGCGTCGAAGGCGATGGTCGCGGAGATCGACCAGGCCCACAAGGACGGCGACACGCTCGGCGGTGTGGTCGAGGTGCTGGCCTACGGTGTCCCGGTCGGCCTCGGCTCGCACGTGCACTGGGACCGCAGGCTGGACGCCCGTCTGGCCGCCGCCCTCATGGGCATCCAGGCGATCAAGGGCGTCGAGGTCGGCGACGGCTTCGAGCTGGCGCGGGTGCCCGGCTCCAAGGCCCACGACGAGATCCTCGCCACCGCCGAGGGCATCAAGCGGGCCACCGGCCGCTCCGGCGGCACCGAGGGCGGCCTGACCACCGGCGAGCTGCTGCGCGTGCGTGCCGCCATGAAGCCGATCGCGACCGTGCCGCGGGCCCTGCAGACCGTCGACGTCGCCACCGGCGAGGCCACCCAGGCCCACCACCAGCGCTCCGACGTGTGCGCCGTCCCGGCCGCCGGCATCGTCGCCGAGGCCATGGTGGCGCTGGTCCTCGCGGACGCGGTCGCGGAGAAGTTCGGCGGCGACTCCGTCCCCGAGACCCGCCGGAACGTGCAGTCCTACCTCGACAGCCTCCGGATCCGGTGACCGCGATGCCTGCGGTCGTACTGGTCGGCCCGATGGGCGTGGGCAAGTCCACCGTCGGGCAGCTGCTGGCCGAGCGGCTCGGGACCGGCTACCGGGACACCGACGACGACATCGTCGCCGGCGAGGGCCGCACCATCGCCGAGATCTTCGTGGACGAGGGCGAGGACGCCTTCCGCGCGATCGAGAAGCGGGCGGTGCACACCGCGCTCGCCGAGCACGAGGGCGTCCTCGCGCTCGGCGGCGGGGCCGTCCTCGACGCGGACACCCGCGCGCTGCTCGCCCGGCACCGGGTGGTGTACCTCTCGATGGACGTCGAGGAGGCCGTCAGGCGCACCGGGCTCAACGTGGCCCGCCCGCTGCTCGCGGTCAACCCGCGCAAGCAGTGGCGCGAGCTGATGGAGGCCCGCCGCCACCTGTACGAGGAGGTCGCCACCGCCGTCGTACCGACCGACGGCCGCACCCCCGAAGAGGTCACCCGAGCAGCGCTGGACGCACTGGAGTTGAAGGAAGCATGAGCGAGGCAGTCACCCGGATCCAGGTCGCCGGCACCGCGGGCACCGACCCCTACGAGGTGCTGGTCGGCCGGCAACTCCTGGGCGAGCTGGGCGGGTTGATCGGCCCGAGGGCCAAGCGGGTCGCGGTGATCCACCCGGAGGCGCTCGCCGAGACCGGCGACGCCCTGCGCGCCGACCTCGCGGAGCAGGGGTTCGAGGCCGTCGCCATCCAGGTGCCCAACGCCGAGGAGGCCAAGACCGCCGAGGTCGCAGCCTACTGCTGGAAGGCGCTCGGCCAGTCCGGCTTCACCCGCACCGACGTCATCGTCGGCGTCGGCGGCGGCGCGACCACGGACCTTGCCGGTTTCGTCGCCGCGACCTGGCTGCGCGGGGTGCGCTGGATCGCCGTCCCCACCACCGTGCTCGCCATGGTCGACGCGGCCGTCGGCGGCAAGACCGGCATCAACACCGCCGAGGGCAAGAACCTGGTGGGTGCCTTCCACCCGCCGGCCGGCGTCCTGTGCGACCTGGCCGCGCTGGACTCCCTCCCGGTCAACGACTACGTCTCCGGCCTCGCCGAGATCATCAAGGCCGGCTTCATCTCCGACCCCGTGATCCTCGACCTGATCGAGTCCGACCCCGAGGCCGCCCGGACACCGGCGGGCCCGTACACGGCCGAGCTGATCGAGCGCTCGATCCGGGTGAAGGCCGACGTCGTCTCCTCCGACCTGAAGGAATCCGGTCTGCGGGAGATCCTGAACTACGGTCACACCCTCGGCCACGCCATCGAGAAGAACGAGCGCTACAAGTGGCGCCACGGCGCGGCGGTCGCGGTCGGCATGCACTTCGCCGCCGAACTCGGCCGTCTCGCGGGCCGGCTGGACGACGCCACGGCGGACCGCCACCGCACGGTCCTGGAATCGGTCGGCCTGCCCCTGCACTACCGCTACGACCAGTGGCCCAAGCTGCTGGAGACGATGAAGGTCGACAAGAAGTCCCGCGGCGACCTGCTGCGCTTCATCGTCCTCGACGGCCTGGCCAAGCCCACCGTCCTGGAGGGCCCGGACCCCGCGGTCCTGCTCGCCGCCTACGGAGAAGTGGGCCAGTAAGTACCCCGCCGTTCCTTCCGTCCGACTCCCCTCGCGGACCGGGCACTTCGGACCGCCCCCGGTCGTTTCACCAAACGACGGCCGGGGGCGGTACCGTTCGGTAAGGAGCGGGCCTCGCACCCGCCTCCCAGCACCAAAAGTGTGTACGAGATGGAGTGGCAACGGATGCAGCACGCAGTGGGGCCTCCGCTGCCGCCGCCCCACCAGCCGGGGCAGGGACCGCAGGCCGGCTGGGCGCCGGCCGCACACCAGCCGGGTCCGCACCCGGGAGCCCCCCAGGGTCCCGCACCCGTGCCCCCGCCGCCACCCGCGCCGGGCTTTCCGCCCGCCCCCGACACCACCGGCCACGTACCGCTGCCGCCCGGCGGCCCGGTCGGCGTGCCCACCGCACCCCCGGCCGCCGTCTCCGCCCCGGACCCGACGACCACCACCCTGGCCGTGCTGCTGATCGGCCCCGCGGGCGCCGGCAAGACCAGCGTGGCCAAGTACTGGGCGACCCAGCGCCGGGTGCCCACCGCCCACATCAGCCTGGACGACGTCCGCGAATGGGTCCGCTCGGGCTACGCCAACCCGCAGTCGGGGTGGAACGACAACTCCGAGGCCCAGTACCGCCTCGCCCGTCGTACCTGCGGTTTCGCCGCGCGGAACTTCCTGGCCAACGGCATCTCCTGCGTCCTGGACGACGCCGTCTTCCCGGACCGCCCCGTGGTGGGCCTCGGCGGCTGGAAGCGCCATGTCGGCCCCGGCCTGCTCCCGGTCGTCCTCCTCCCGGGCCTCGACATCGTCCTGGAGCGCAACGCCGAACGCACCGGCAACCGCCGCCTCACGGACGAGGAGGTGGCCCGCATCCACGGCCGCATGGCCGGCTGGTACGGCTCGGGCCTCCCGATCATCGACAACTCCCAGCTGGACGTCCCCGGCACGGCCCGCGTCCTGGACGACGTCCTGGCCAGGGCCATAGCAAGCCCGCCGAGCTGGTGAAACGGGGGCAACCGGTTCTGCCCGGGAGTGCGGGGAACTGCGTGCCAAGCCCCCACCGACCCGCCCCCGTCGTACAACTGCACCACCATCCGACCCCACTCGGCCCTCACCAATACGCACAAGCCGGACAAAACTCCTACGCTCGTCTCATGTCAGAGGTGTACGCGACCCGCCGAGCCCGGCTCAGGGAGCGCTGCAACGCGGCCGGCGCCGCGGCAGCGCTCATCTCTCTCCCCGCCAACGTGCGCTATCTCGCCGGCGCTGCCCCACAGGCCTCCGTCCTCCTGCTGGGAAAACGGCAGGATCTGCTGGTCTGCGCCGGTCCACCGGAGGACCGGCCGACGGAGGGCCGCCCCGACGAGGCACTGGCGCTGCACATCCTGCCCTCGCCCGGCGGGGATCCCGCGGTCGCGGCCGGGGGCCTCGCCGCAGGTCAGGGCGCGGAATCCCTCGCCGTGGAGGAACACCACCTCACCGTCTCCCGGCACCGGGCCCTCGGTTCCGTCGCCCCCAGGCTGCGCCTCGCCGACCTCGGCGCGGCCGTCGAGCAGCTCAGGGTGGTCAAGGACGAGGAGGAGATCTCCTGCCTGCGGATCGGCGCCGAGATCGCCGACCAGGCGCTCGGCGAGCTGCTGGAGTCGATCCTGGTCGGCCGCACCGAGCGACACCTCGCGCTGGAGCTGGAGCGGCGGCTGGTCGACCATGGCGCCGACGGTCCGGCCTTCCCGACCTCCGTGGCCACCGGGCCGCACTCCGGCCGCCGTGGCCACCGCCCCACCGACCGCCGTGTGGAGGAGGGCGACTTCCTCTCCGTCTGCCTGGGCGCCACCTACCGCGGCTACCGCTGCGAGATCGGCCGCACCTTCGTCATCGGCACCTCGCCCGCCGACTGGCAGATCGAGTTGTACGACCTCGTCTTCGCTGCCCAGCGCGCCGGGCGCGAGTCCCTGGCGCCCGGCGCCGCCTACCGCGACGTCGACCGCGCGGCACGCCAGGTGCTGGACTCCGCGGGCTATGCGGAAGCCCTGCCACCGCTGACCGGACACGGCGTCGGACTCGAAATCGACGAGGACCCGCAGCTGGCCCCCGCAGCCATGGGTAAACTGGACGCTTGCGTGCCGGTCACCGTCGAACCGGGGGTTCACCTCCCGGGCCGGGGCGGCGTCCGGATCGATGACACGCTCGTCGTGCGCCCAGAGGCGGACGGCGGACCCGAGCTACTCACCATCACGACCAAGGAGCTGCTCGCGCTCTAGCCTCGCGCTGTGCGCATGCCCCGGGGTCGTACGTCAGTCCAGGAGATTCCGCAACCGTGGCTTCCACGAACGACCTCAAGAACGGCATGGTGCTCAAGCTCGAAGGCGGCCAGCTCTGGTCCGTCGTCGAGTTCCAGCACGTCAAGCCCGGCAAGGGCCCGGCCTTCGTGCGCACCAAGCTGAAGAACGTGCTGTCCGGCAAGGTGGTCGACAAGACCTTCAACGCCGGCGTCAAGGTCGAGACCGCCACTGTCGACAAGCGCGACATGCAGTTCTCGTACATGGACGGCGACTACTTCGTCTTCATGGACATGGAGACCTACGACCAGCTGATGGTCGACCGCAAGGCCGTCGCTGACGCCGCCAACTTCCTCATCGAGGGTTTCACGGCCACCGTCGCGCAGCACGAGGGCGAGGTGCTCTTCGTCGAGCTGCCGGCCGCCGTCGAGCTGGTCGTCCAGGAGACCGAGCCGGGCGTCCAGGGCGACCGCTCCACCGGTGGCACCAAGCCCGCCACCCTGGAGACCGGCCACCAGATCCAGGTCCCGCTCTTCATCACCACCGGCGAGAAGATCAAGGTCGACACCCGCACCAGCGACTACCTCGGCCGGGTGAACAGCTAACCGTGGCTGCTCGCAACACGGCCCGCAAGCGCGCCTTCCAGATCCTCTTCGAGGGCGACCAGCGCGGCGCCGACGTCCTGACGGTCCTCGCGGACTGGATCCGGCTCTCCCGGAGCGACACCCGGCAGCCGCCGGTGAGCGAGTACACGATGCAGCTGGTCGAGGGCTACGCGGAGCACGCGAGGCGCATCGACGAGCTGATCGCCCAGTACGCGGTCGACTGGACGCTCGACCGGATGCCGGTCGTCGACCGCAACATCCTGCGTCTGGGTGCGTACGAGCTGATCTGGGTGGACGAGACCCCGGACGCCGTCGTCCTGGACGAGATGGTGCAGCTGGCGAAGGAGTTCTCCACGGACGAGTCGCCCTCGTTCGTGAACGGCCTCCTGGGCCGTCTCAAGGAGCTGAAGCCGACGCTGCGCCGCGAGGCGTAAGCCCGCGGTACGACAGACGCCGGAGGGCCTGCAGCGCGCTTGCTGTGGGCCCTCCGGCGTTGGTGTGCCCGTGCGCTGTTCCCGTGCGGCAGACGGGCCGCTGGGGGGCGTGCAGGGCCGGTCGCGCGGTTCCCCGGGCCCCGGGGAGGTGCCCCTCCGCTGCGGCGTACGGGCGAACGGCGTGCACATGCGACATACAGGCGAAACGGCATGCACATCCGGTATGCGGGCGAAACGGCATGCGCATGCGGCGTGCGGGCGAACGGCGTGCACGAAAGGCGTGCACGGAAGGCGAGACGGCGTGCGCGAAAAACGCCGCCGGGGTGGCCCGAACCCCATGGTTCCGGC
>NZ_JBFAET010000121.1:0-27463 GCF_040642095.1 Streptomyces sp. NPDC020362 | reverse complement strand
TCCCCGCCCCGCCCGCCGCCCGTCGGCGCGGCCGTCGGCCCCCCCCCCCCCCCGCCCCCCGCGCGCCGGCGGGGGCCCCCCCCCCCCCCCCCCCCCCCCCCCGGCCGATGGGATGGAACAGCGCGAGCGTGCCGCCCGGTCGCACCACCCGGGCCAGCTCCCGGAGGTTCTCGTCGGGTTGCGGCAGGTGTGCGATCAGTCCCGCGGCGAACACGGCGTCCAAGGATCCGGACCGCAGCGGCAGCGCGGCGACGTCCGCGAGCATCAGCCGTCCGTGCCGGTCCCTGCCCGCCCGTGCGGCGGCCTGGAGCATGGCCGGGGTCAGGTCCACCCCGGTGACCACCCCGGAGGGCCCCACGGCGGAACGCAGGGGCGGAAGGGCGCGGCCCGTGCCGCAGCCCGCGTCGAGCACGCGGTCGCCCTGACGCAGCCCCAGGTCGGCCACCGCGGCGGCGTATGCGGGGCCGTCGTCGGGGAACCTGCTGTCCCAGTCGGCCGCGCGGGCGGTGAAGAACTCCCGGACATGTGTGTGGTCGTCGCTCATGCTCCGCATGATCCCTCACCGGGACGGGGGACATGGCTGTGCGCACGTTCGAGCGGGACGCGATCGTTCCATCGCCTCTCCGTGTCATATTCCAACAGCTTTCGAAATGCGCCCCCTTCGTGCGCCCCTGCTCCGGCTAGCGTCCCGGGGCCATGGGACACCTGGACCACGCCGCATTCGGCTGGCTGACCCCCGTGCTGTCGTACGTCATGGCCTGCATGGGCGCCGCCCTGGGACTGCGCTGCACCGTGCGCGCGCTCGGCACCACCGGCCGGTCGCGTCGCAACTGGCTCGTCACCGCCGCCTCCGCGATCGGGACGGGTATCTGGACCATGCACTTCGTGGCCATGCTCGGCTTCCGCGTCAGCGGTACCGACATCCGCTACGACGTACCGCTGACCATCCTCAGCCTCGTCGTCGCCATGGTCGTCGTCTGCGCCGGCGTCTTCGCCGTCGGCTACAGCCGGGACCGCAACCGGGCGCTCCTCCTCGGCGGCCTCACCACCGGGCTCGGCGTCGCCAGCATGCACTACCTGGGCATGGCGGCGGTACGACTGCACGGTCAGGTGCACTACGACCCCGTCCTCGTCGCACTCTCGGTCCTGATCGCGGTAGTGGCGGCGACCGCGGCGCTGTGGGCGGCCCTCAACATCAAGTCGCCTCTCGCGGTCACCGTTGCATCCCTCGTCATGGGGGCGGCCGTCAGCAGCATGCACTACACCGGGATGTTCGCCGTGAGCGTGCGCGCCACCCCCTCCGGCGCTGATCTGCCCGGGGCCTCGGCGATGCAGTTCATCTTCCCCCTCGCCGTCGGCCTCGGGTCCTACCTGTTCCTCACCTCGGCCTTCGTCGCCCTCTCGCCCACGGCCGGCGAACGCGAGGCCTCAGCCTCGGCCCAGGTGCCGGTCCAGAACGCCACCCGCTAGCGGGAGCCCGCCCCGGAGCCCCGACCCACGTCCCGAGCGAGGAGGCCATGCGCCCACCCCGTAGCACTCCGAACGCCGACAGCCCGCAGCAGCCCCCGCCCCCGCCGCGCGGGCGGCGCGCCCACGCCGGACCACCGGCCGACGAGGACGCCCAGCGGTCCGTCGCAACCCCGTCGGACAAGGCGCTGCCGCGCGCGAGCCGTTGGCGTCTGCGGCCCCGCACGGTGCGGGCCAAGGTCGTCTCCCTGCTGATGGTGCCCGTCGTCTCCCTGCTCGCCCTGTGGGCGTACGCCACTGTCAGCACCGCCCAGGACGTCGCCCGGCTGCGCCAGTCCCAGCAGGTCGACACCGAACTGCGCGCCCCGGTCGCAGCGGCCGTCACCGCCCTGCAGACCGAGCGGGCCACTGCCGTGCGTCAAGCCGCCGCCCCGGGCGCAGGCGACGGCGACGCCCTTCGTCGGCTTGCCGCCCGGACCGACCGTGCGGTGGCCAGGCTGCGGCTCGGCGAGGGCGCCACCGTCGCCGACAGCCAGGAACTGCCCGCCGGAGTCGCCGAACGCCTCCAGGCGTTCGTCACCGGCGCCGAGCACCTGCAGGCGCTGCGGACCGCCGTACTGGACCGCAAGGCCGGCTGGAGCGAGGTGTACACCCGGTACACGAGGACCATCGGTGCGGCCTTCACGGTCGACGGTGCCCTCACCGGCATCCAGCAGACCGACGTCGGCACCGACGCGCGCGTACTGCTCGAATTCTCCCGCGCCGCCGAGGCACTGGCCCAGGAGGACGCCGTCCTCGGCAGCGCGCGCCCGGCCGGCGGCCTGCAGAGCGAACGGCTGCGGCTGTTCGGCGCAGCAGCAGCCGCACGCCGCACCTTCACCGAGGCTGCCGTCGCCGACCTGCCCGCCCCTCAGCGCAGCGCCTGGCGCGACCTCGCCGCCGGCAGCGCGTACACCTCGCTCACCGCCACCGAGGACAGGGTCCTCGCCGCGGGCAGCGGAGCCAAGGCCGCCGACGTGGCACCGACGGCCGCCTGGAGCACCGCCCACGCGCGCGTGCAGGACGGAATGCAGGCCGTCGCGACGGACACCGGCCGTGCCGTCGCGGGCCGCGCCGACCCGGTCACGCGCGGCCTGCTCAGTCCGGCGGGCGCCGCCGTGCTCTTCGGTCTCGCCGCCGTCGCCGCCTCGCTCGTCGTCTCCGTCCGCATCGGACGCGCCCTCGTGGTCGAGCTGGTGAGCCTGCGCAACGACGCTCTGGAGATCGCCCGTCGCAAACTCCCCGCGGCGATGAGCAGGCTGCGCACGGGCGAGGAGATCGACATCCAGGCCGAGGCACCGGCCGGACCACCCGCCGAGGACGAGACCGGCCAGGTGTCCGAAGCCCTGACCATCGTCCACCGGGCCGCCCTGCACGCCGCGGTGGAGCGTGCCGAACTCGCCAGCGGCATCTCCGGTGTCTTCGTCAACCTGGCGCGGCGCAGCCAGGTGCTGGTCCACCGCCAGCTGAGTCTCCTGGACAGCATGGAGCGGCGCTCCGACGACCCCGACGAGCTGAGCGACCTCTTTCGCCTCGACCACCTCACCACCCGGATGCGGCGCCACGCCGAGAGCCTGATCATCCTCTCCGGGGCGGCACCCGGCCGGGCCTGGCGCATGCCGGTGTCCCTCACGAACGTCGTACGCGCCGCCCTGTCCGAGGTCGAGGACTACGCGCGCGTGGAGGTGCGCCGGCTCCCAGAGGTGTCCGTCATCGGCGCGGCGGTGGCCGACCTCACCCACCTGCTGGCCGAACTCGTCGAGAACGCCGCCCAGTTCTCACCGCCCCACACGCGCGTGCGGATCAACGGTGAACCGGTCGGCAACGGCTACGCCCTCGAAGTCGAGGACCGCGGACTCGGCATGGGCGCCGAGACCCTCGCGGAGGCCAACCGGCGGATAGAGCAGTCCGAGGCACTCGACCTGTTCGACAGCGACCGCCTCGGACTGTTCGTGGTCAGCAGGCTCGCCTCCCGGCACGCCGTCAAGGTGCACTTGCGCACCTCCCCCTACGGAGGCACCACTGCGGTCGTCCTGTTGCCCACGCCCCTGCTCCACACCGGGGCCGCGCAACGCCCCGCCGACGAGGAGGCGCAGGCGCTCCCGGAAGAACAGCGCGTGTACGCGCGCGTGCCCGACGCGCCCCGGCCCCCGTCCGCGGTCACCTCTCGGCCCGGACCCGGACCCGGCCCCCGGCCCGCCCTGGCGGCCGGCGCCCAGCCCACCCCGGCACCCACGCACGAACCCCCGCCCCCCGGAGTCACCGCCTTGAGGCCGCACCGCCCACCGAACGACTCCGAACCCTCCGAGGACCTCCCACGCCGTGTGCGCCAGGCGAGCCTCGCCCCCCAACTCCGCCGTCAGCATCCCGACGGACCGGCGCCGCAGTCCGCCCCGCGCGCCGACGACCGTCGTACCCCCGAACTCGTACGGGACCGCATGGCGGCCTACCGCGACGGCTGGGCCCGCGGTGGCGGCAGGCAGCCCGGCCGCGGCGCCGCCCCGGAACCCGAAACGGGCAGTGACAGCACCGAAGGAGACCCGGCATGATCCAGGACCACGGTATGAGGATGGCCGCCCAGCGATCCGGCGAACTCGACTGGCTGCTGGACGACCTGGTGATGCGGGTGGGCGAGGTGCGGCACGCCGTCGTGCTGTCCAACGACGGCCTGGCCGTCGGCGCCTCCACCGGCCTCGCACGGCAGGACGCGGAGCACCTCGCCGCCGTGGCCTCCGGCTTCAACAGCCTCGCCAAGGGCGCGGGAAGGCACTTCGGCGCGGGCGGCGTACGCCAGACCATGGTGGAGATGGACGAGGCCTTCCTCTTCGTGGCCGCCGCCGGAGAGGGCTCCTGCCTCGCCGTGCTCACCGCCGTCACCGCCGACATCGGGCTGGTCGCCTACGAGATGGCACGCCTGGTCAAGCGTGTGGGCGAGCATCTCCGCACAGCGCCGCGGGTCACCGCCCGGCCGCCCGCCGCCGGATGACCCCGAGGGGCGGCACCCATGACCGAGACCCCGACCGGCGGCCCGCGCGAAATGGGCAGTCAGTGGTACGACGGCGAGGCCGGGCCGCTGGTCCGCCCCTACGCCATGACCGGCGGACGCACCCAGCCCGGCCCCACCGGAGTGCGCTTCGACCTGATCGCCCTCGTCACCCTCGACCCGGCCGCACCGGCGCTGGCCGACGGCACCGCGCTCGGCCCCGAACACCGGTCGCTGGTCGGCCTGTGCCGCTCGGAGACACAGTCCCTCGCCGAACTCGCAGCGGGCGCGGACCTGCCGGTGGGCGTGGTCAGGGTGCTTCTCGGCGACCTCGTGGAAATGGGCTGTGTCACCATCAGCCGCCCGGTGCCTCCGGCCCAGCTGCCCGACGAACGGATTCTGCGCGAGGTCATCGCAGGGCTGCGGGCGCTGTAGATGAACGCTCGGGAACCTTCGGGAACCTCCCGGCATCCCGGTCCGCGCATCTTCCGGAACCAATCGGGTCCAAGTCGGTCACCTCAGGTGGATTCCGGTCCAATGCCCCAGAGTGGTGCTGAAGTTGTCATGATGCTGACTTCCGCCCCGAGCGCCACCCCCCGAACGCAGCCGGCCCTCCCGAGAGAAGTGATCATGGTCTCTGAGCACTCCGACGACGCCGACGACATGTCGGCCCTGGCGCTGAAGATACTGGTCGCCGGCGGTTTCGGTGTCGGTAAGACGACCCTGGTCGGGGCCGTCAGCGAGATCCGGCCGCTGCGCACCGAGGAACTGCTCAGCGAGGCAGGTCAACTGGTCGACGACACCGACGGCGTGGACCGGAAGGTCACCACGACCGTCGCCATGGACTTCGGGCGCATCACCATCCGCACCGGTCTCTCCCTGTACCTGTTCGGCACGCCGGGGCAGGACCGCTTCTGGTTCCTGTGGGACGAACTCTCCCAGGGAGCACTCGGTGCCGTGGTTCTCGCCGACACCCGCCGGCTGGAGGACTGCTTCCCGGCGGTCGACTACTTCGAGCACCGGCGCATCCCGTTCGTGGTCGCCGTCAACTGCTTCGCCGGGGCGCGCGCCCACGGCGCCCACGACGTCGCCCGGGCGCTCGACCTGGACCGGGGAACGCCCGTGGTCCTGTGCGACGCACGCGACCGGGACTCCGGCAAGGAGGTGCTGATCCGCCTCGTCGAGTACGCCGGGCGGATGCACACCGCCCGGCTCCTCGACTCGGTCGGCTGAGCCTCAGGCGGCCAGGTCCTTCACCGCCATCACCTTGTCCACGGTGACCCGGACCAGCAGTTCGCCCGGGACGCCGTTGCGGGCGCCGTACTCCTCGGCGCGTTCCTCGCCCATGTACCGGGCCGCGATACGGGCGGCCCAATGGCGCACCTCGTCCAGTTCCTCCGACAGCCGGGCACGCCCGTGCAGCACGACGAAGTGGAACGGCGGCCGCTCGTCGTCCACACACAGGGCGATCCGTCCGTCACGGGCGAGATTGCGCCCTTTCACCGTCGTCGTGCCGGTGTTGAAGACCACTTCGTCCCCGTCCAGCAGGAACCAGATCGGGGCCACATGGGGGCTCCCATCGGCGTTGACGGTGGACAACTTGCCGGTTCGGGTGCCGTAAGAGACGAACGCCCGCCATTCCTCATCGGTCATCTTCTGTGCCATACGCCCATCCTGCTTGCCCGGACGCCGGTCGTGGGGAAGGCTGGCGGGCAGTTCCTCCAGCCAGGAGGAGACGTCACACGGGGAGACGGAACATGGTGCACAACCAGGGACTCGGGTGGCTCCTGGACGATCTGACCGAGCGGGTGGACCACGTACGGCACGCGCTGGTCCTGTCCAACGACGGCCTGGTCACCGGAGCGAGCACAGGCCTTCGCCGCGAGGACGCCGAGCATCTTGCCGCCGTCGCGTCCGGGCTGCACAGCCTGGCGAAGGGCTCGGGACGCCACTTCGGCGCGGGCAGGGTGCGCCAGACCATGATCGAGTACGACGAAGCCGTCCTGTTCGTCACCGCCGCCGGTACCGGCAGCTGCCTGTGCGTGCTCAGTGGCGCGGAGGCCGACATCGGCCAGATCGCCTACGAGATGACCCTGCTCGTCAACCGGGTCGGCGAGCACCTCGGCGTGGACGCCCGGCAGCCCGAACGCGCTCCCACAACAGATCTCTGACCTGCGCATTCGCTGCGCTCCGCGGAGTTGTCCACAGGCTCGCCACGACATGTGCCGAAAAGGCTACGGTGTGTGCACGGTCAACGCACACGGCGTGAGCCGCCGACTCCACGGGGGAGTACGACCATGTCGGGAAACACCTGCGTCCCATCCCGCCCCGTCACCTGCGCACCGAGCCGCGCAGCCCGTGAACTGGGGCTCAAACGAAGCGAGTTCACCCTCGCCGTCCACCTCGGCCGTATCCGCACCGTGCCCGACGAGGGTGGAGGCGGGGGCCGCCGGATCGAGCGGGCCGAGATCGACCGACTGCGCGCCCAGGACGGCTTTCCCGAAACCCTCCGCGAGCGCGTGCACGTCGTGGGTACGGCGGAGGGCGCCGCGCTCATGGGCATCCCGGCGGGCAGGTTCACCCGGCTGGCGCGACTGGGTCTGTTGGTGCCGGTGCGCTTCTACCTGAACCGCTACCGGGCCGTGGTCTGGTTCTATCTGGCAGAGGAACTACGGCAGTTCGCGGCCGACGCCGAGAACGCACACCTGCTCAAGGGGCGCACGCCCGAAACCCTGAGGGCGCAGTTGGCGGCCGGGGTGGACCTGCGGGCCCGCAACTGGCGGGGACGGCACCTCGGATTCCTGCTGCGTCAGGCCGAGGACCCGTGGGCGCGGGCCGGGGCCGTGGCCGCCTTCCTCGCGCCCGTGGAGGTCGCGGACATCGTCAAGGATCCCTACGAGCGTGCTCGGCTGAACCGCTTCCGGCCGGGTCCGCCCGACACGGGCGCACCGGGATCGCCTTCCGCGCACCTGGCCGAGCACCTCATGACGGCACTCGACGCCGACGAGGCGGACTGGCTGCGCAGTGAACTGACCCGCGCGGTACGGGAGGCACGCGACCACGCGCCCGCCCCGCGGCCGGCCCCGCGGCACGCGGCCCCCGTCCGGCGGCCGGCAGCGCACCATGCCCCCTGTGCGTCGCCTGAGGTCGTACGGCACGCCGGATCCGCGCCGCGGCCGGTCTCGGCACGTCCACCCCGGGAGCACGGGAGCGAGCAGGGGGCGACGCGGTCGATGCACGGGCTCCGTGACTGGCTGCGCCGCAGAAAGCCCCGGCCCGCAGAGTTCTGAGCGCGCGCTACAGAGCCCTGAACAGACCCTCCTGGACGACTGAGACGAGCAGCCGCCCCTGCAGGTCGTAGATGCGCCCGCGGGCCAGCCCGCGCCCGCCGACGGCGACCGGGGACTCCTGGTCGTACAGGAACCACTCGTCCGCACGGAACGGGCGGTGGAACCACATGGCGTGGTCCAGTGAGGCCAAGTCGAAGTTCCGCGGACCCCACAGGGGTTCGACCGGAATACGGACCGCGTCGAGGAGGGTCATGTCACTGGCGTACGTCAGCGCGCACGTGTGCACCAGCGGGTCGTCCCCGAGCGGGCCGACCGCGCGCATCCACACGGCGCTGCGCGGTTCGGCGCCCTGTATCTCCTCGGCGTGCCAGCGCAGCCGGTCGACGTAACGGATGTCGAAGGGCTGACGGCGCGCCATCCGCTCCAGCTGCTCCGGCAGGGCGCCCAGGTGCTTGCGGATCTCCTCGGTCACCGTCGGCAGGGACTCCGGGTCCGGCACCTCACGGGCCGGCGGCAGCTGGTGCTCGAACGGTCCTTCCTCGGGCTTGTGAAAGGAGGCGGTCAGATTGAAGATCGTGCGCCCCTGCTGCACGGCCGTGACCCGGCGCGTGGTGAACGACCGTCCGTCGCGGACCCTCTCGACCTGGTACACGATGGGCACACCCGGCCGGCCCGGGCGCAGGAAGTACGCGTGCAGCGAGTGCACGGGGCGTTCGCCGTCCGTGGTGCGCCCGGCGGCGACCAGGGCCTGGCCCGCCACCTGGCCGCCGAAAACCCGCTGCAGGGACTCCTGCGGGCTTCGGCCGCGGAAGATGTTGACCTCGATCTGCTCCAGGTCGAGAAGGTCGACCAGTCTCTCGGCCGGGTTCGTCATGGGTGGGATTCTCCTGTGGTCACAGCTGGCCGACATCAGTGACGCGCACGACGGCACGGCCCTCGGCGTCGGAGGCCGTCAGGTCGATCTCCGCGCTGATGCCCCAGTCGTGGTCGCTGTTGGGATCGTCGAAGATCTGGCGGACCCGCCACAGGCCGTTCTCCGGCTCCTCCTTGATCACCAGCAGCTTGGGACCGCGGGCGTCGGGGCCGGTGCCGAGGTCGTCGTACTCGTCCCAGTACTTGTCCATCGCCTCGCCCCAGGCCTCGGCGTCCCAGCCGGCCTCGGCGTCCATCTCCCCGAGTTCGTCGACCTGGTCCAGGGCGGCCAGCTCCACACGGCGGAACAGGGCGTTGCGGACCAGCACCCGGAAGGCGCGGGCGTTGGCGGTGACGGGCTTGACCTCGTCGGCCTTCTCCTGGGCCTCCTCGGCGGTCATCTCCTCCGGGTTGGCCAGCTGTTCCCACTCGTCCAGCAGGCTGGAGTCCACCTGGCGCACCATCTCGCCGAGCCACTCGATCAGATCCTGCAGGTCCTCGGACTTCAGGTCGTCCGGGATGGTGTGGTCAAGGGTCTTGTAGGCGCTGGCGAGGTAGCGCAGCACGATGCCCTCGGTGCGGGCCAGCTCGTAGAAGGACACCAGCTCCGTGAAGGACAGCGCCCGTTCGTACATGTCCCGGATGACGGACTTGGGCGACAGCGGGTGGTCGCCCACCCACGGGTGGCTCTTGCGGTAGGTGTTGTACGCGTGGAAGAGCAGCTCTTCCAGCGGCTTCGGGTACGTGACGTCCTGGAGGCGCTCCATGCGCTCCTCGTACTCGACGCCGTCCGCCTTCATCGCGGCCACGGCTTCGCCGCGTGCCTTGTTCTGCTGGGCGACGAGGATCTGCCGCGGGTCGTCCAGCGTGGACTCGACCACGGACACCATGTCGAGCGCGTAGGACGGCGACTCGGGGTCGAGCAGTTCGAACGCGGCGAGCGCGAACGTGGACAGGGGCTGGTTGAGCGCGAAGTCCTGCTGGAGGTCGACCGTCAGCCGGACGATGCGGCCCTCGGCGTCCGGCTGGTCGAGCTTCTCCACGATCCCGCCGTCCAGCAGCGAGCGGTAGATCGCGATCGCCCGCCGGATGTGCCTGAGCTGCTGCCTGCGCGGCTCGTGGTTGTCCTCCAGGAGGTGCCGCATCGCCTCGAAGGCGTTGCCGGGGCGGGCGATCACCGACAGCAGCATCGTGTGTGTCACCCGGAACCGCGAGGTCAGCGGCTCGGGTTCGGAGGCGATCAGCTTCTCGAAGGTGTTCTCCGTCCAGCCGACGAAGCCCTCGGGCGCCTTCTTGCGCACCACCTTGCGGCGCTTCTTCGGATCGTCGCCCGCCTTCGCCAGAGCCTTCTCGTTCTCGATGACGTGCTCGGGCGCCTGCGCGACGACCAGGCCCGCCGTGTCGAAGCCGGCCCGGCCGGCCCGGCCCGCGATCTGGTGGAACTCACGGGCGCGCAGCGTGCGCACCCGGCTGCCGTCGTACTTGGTCAGCGCGGTGAACAGCACCGTCCGGATGGGCACGTTGACGCCCACGCCGAGCGTGTCGGTGCCGCAGATGACCTTCAGCAGACCGGCCTGGGCGAGCTTCTCCACCAGACGCCGGTACTTGGGCAGCATGCCGGCGTGGTGCACGCCGATGCCGTGGCGGACGTAGCGGGAGAGGTTGCGGCCGAACTTGGTGGTGAAGCGGAAATTGCCGATCAGCTCGGCGATCTGGTCCTTCTCCTCGCGCGTGCACATGTTGATGCTCATCAGCGCCTGCGCCCGCTCCACAGCCTGAGCCTGCGTGAAGTGCACGATGTACACCGGAGCCTGCCTGCTCGTCAGCAGGTCGGTGAGCGTCTCGGTGAGCGGGGTGAGCTGGTACTCGTAGGAGAGGGGCACCGGACGGGTCGCCGAGCGGACCACGGCGGTGGGACGGCCGGTGCGGCGGGTGAGGTCCTTGTCGAAGAAGGACACATCACCCAAAGTGGCCGACATCAGGATGAACTGCGCCTGCGGGAGTTCCAGCAGCGGGATCTGCCAGGCCCAGCCGCGGTCGCCCTCCGCGTAGAAGTGGAACTCGTCCATGACGACCTGGCCGACGTCTGCGTTCTTGCCGTCGCGCAATGCGATCGAGGCCAGTACCTCTGCGGTGCAGCAGATCACGGGGGCGTCGGCGTTCACGGAGGCGTCGCCGGTGAGCATGCCGACGTTCTCGGTGCCGAAGAGCTTGCACAGCTCGAAGAACTTCTCCGACACCAGCGCCTTGATCGGGGCCGTGTAGAACGTGACCTCGTCCCGGGCCAGCGCGGCGAAGTGCGCACCCGCGGCGATCATGCTCTTGCCGGAGCCGGTGGGCGTCGAGACGATCACGTTCGCCCCGGAGACCACCTCGATCAGCGCCTCCTCCTGGTGGGGGTAGAGGGTGAGGCCGCGCTCCTGGGCCCACGACTCGAAGGCTTCGTACAGGGCGTCGGGGTCGGCGGTCGGCGGCAGCTGATCGATGAGGGTCACGCCCCCATTTTGCCTGGCCCACCGGCCGATGAGGGAATCGGCTGCGGATGCGATGATCACTGCAGCTACGCTGTGGCGCCGACGGAGCGTCAACGCACCCGGTCAACTGGACAGCGGCACACAAGGAATAGGGCGGGGAACGGCCATGATGGGACCAGCACACTCACTGTCGGGAGCCGCCGCCTGGCTCGGTGTCGGAGCGGCCGCCGCCGCTGCCGGGCATCCCATGCCCTGGCCGGTCGTCCTGGTCGGAGCCCTGATCTGCGCCGGCGCGGCGCTGGCCCCCGACCTCGACCACAAGGCGGCGACCATCTCGCGCGCCTTCGGGCCGTTGTCGCACTGGCTCTGCGAGATCGTCGACAAGCTGTCGTACGCCGTCTACAAGTCGACGAGGAAGCCCGGGGACCCGCGCCGTTCCGGGGGGCACCGCACGCTGACGCACACCTGGTTGTGGGCGGTCCTGATCGGTGGCGGCTGCTCGGCGGCGGCGATCACCGGGGGCCGCTGGGCGGTGCTGGCGATCCTGTTCGCGCACATGGTGCTGGCCATCGAGGGCCTGTTGTGGCGGGCGACGCGCGGCTCCAGCGCCGACGTCCTGGTCTGGCTGCTGGCAGGGACCAGCGCGTGGATCCTCGCGGGCATCCTGGACAAGCCGGGAAACGGCTCGGACTGGCTGTTCACCGCGCCGGGCCAGGAGTACCTGTGGCTGGGGCTGCCGGTCGTGCTGGGAGCACTGGTGCACGACATCGGGGACGCGCTGACCGTCTCCGGATGCCCGATCCTGTGGCCCATCCCGGTGGGCCGCAAGCGCTGGTACCCGCTGGGTCCGCCGAAGGCGATGCGGTTCCGGGCGGGCAGCTGGGTCGAGCTGAAGGTGCTGATGCCCGTGTTCATGCTGCTCGGGGGTGTGGGCTGCGCGGCGGCCCTCAATGTGATCTGACGCAGCGCTCCGGCTCAGGTGGCCTCGTCCTGCTCCGCTCCGCCGTACCGGCGCTCGAACCGTGCGACGCGGCCCTCGGTGTCGACCGTGCGGGCCTTGCCCGTGTAGAAGGGGTGGCTCTCGGAGGAGATCTCCACGTCGATCACCGGGTAGGTCTGGCCGTCGTCCCACTCGATGGTCTGCTCGCTGCTCGCGGTGGACCGGGTGAGGAAGGCGTATCCGGCGGCGCGGTCACGGAAGACCACGGGGTGGTAGTCGGGCTGCTTGTCCTGCTGCATGGCGGCTCCTCGCGCGGGGCGGTCGGGCAGGGGGCGTGCGGATCAGCCGGACAGGGAGTCCTCGTCGACGATGTGCATGGCGGCCTCCTCGGCGGACGCGGCGGCGCCGTCGATGCCGACGTCGGTGGCGACGAGGGCGCTCTCCTCGTTCTCGTGCGCACCTTCGTCGGGCGCGACCAGGCGGCCGGAGCGGAGATGTCCGACCTCGTTGTCCAGAAGTTCCCCGTCAGTGCCCTCGCAGTCGCCGATGCCGTCGCCGTCGGGCGCCGGGGCATCGGGCAGCTCTTCGGCGAGCCGCTGGTCCAGCGTCTCCCCGGTCAGGCGTTCACTCGCCGTCACTCCGGCGTGCTCCACCGCCCACGGCCGCTCGGGAGGGGACCAGCCCCGGTCGAGGGGGTCGTCGACGCCGTCGAAGTCCAGCGTGTCCTCGACGTCGAGTACGCCCGAGTCCTCCCGGATCTCCGAGGCATCGGGCTGGTAGACGTCGTCCCCCCATCCGTCGGCGCTGTCCACGGGTACCTCCAGGTGGTGAGGACGGCCTCGTGCCCCCGCGAGGGGCAGCGCGCCGCCGGCACGCTCGGCACGGGTGTCACACGACGGGAACCGACGGGTTCCCCAGCGCTCCCCGAGCCGGTGCCGCTATCCAGCCTTCCACCCCTGTTCGGCACCGCGCAACGGCACGGAGCGAGGCATCGGGCCGGGCACCCCCGCTCGGGCCCGCTCGGGGCCCTGGGACGGGGCCCGGCCGACTCCTCCGACCGGGTGGGCCCGCGGTGTCCCGCCCGGGATCTCCCGCACACGCGGCGGGGGCGGGCCGGGGGACACGCCGCCCGTCGAGTTCGGCAGACGTTGCACGCGTCGGCAGGCACCGCCCCATGGGTAAGGCGCCACGAGGCAGCGTCGGCAGGCACCGCCTTCCAGGTCAGGCGGACGCTGCACGCGTCGGCAGGCGCGGCCCTCCAGGTCGGGCAGACACCGCACGCGTGGGCAAGCACCGCTCTCCAGGTCAGGCACCATGAGGCAGCGTCGGTACCCGGCCGGCAGCGCCCCTGCGGCGCGGAACCGGGCGCTGTCCCTCTGCGCCCTCCGGCACAGGGGCCGCCGCTCGGGGAGGTCCCCACTTTCGTCCGCCCCTTGGCCTATCGCCACGCCCTGGCCCTAGGGCGCGGTGCTAACAGGCCATTTCGTTGTAAGTGCGCAACGCCAGAGCTCTGACCTGCAGATCCTGCAGATGTACGCAACGGTGCGGGAATGGTTGTCCGGGGAGATTACGTAATCCGCGCAAGAACCGAAGTCGGATTGTGACGCTACGTGAGCACAGCAGCTGAGGGGGTAGGACGCTCTGGCTAGGACAGAAGCCCGGGAAGGAGGGCACGGATGCTCTGCCGGGAGCGACGTGCTCGTCCTCCGGCGAGATGTCGGCCAGTGATCTTCGCAGCCGCGTCGGCGAGGCCGGTGAACGTCGCGTCGTACAAGCACTCCGGCTGGCAGCCGTCCTCGATTCGGTCGATGGTGCCCGTTGTCCGTTGTCCGTTGCCAGGTGCCAGGTGCCAGGTGCCAGGTGCCAGGTGCCAGGTGCCAGGTGGCAAAGGTGGGCTCCTGTGTCGCTGATCCCAGCCGGTGCGGCGTCGCTCGGTACGGTGCCGCCCGCCCGGAACACCTGCGACCACCTCGGTCATCCTCGGGCCACGCGGCCCGCCGAACCCATGGGCCGACCGGGGTGAGGACGCCAAGAGCAGTACGCAGTCGAGTTTCTGAGTGACGTCACTGAATGACGTCACTGAATGACGCGCCTGCCCGGCGGACCGCCAGGAGCGCCGCGCCGATGTCCGCCACCGCTCGCGGATCGGACAGGGAGCGGCCCGCCAGCTCCTCGACGCGGCGCAGCCGGTAGCGGACGGTGTTGGGGTGGACGAAGAGACTCCGCGCCGCGTCCGTGGCGGAGCCGGCGGCGGCGTACCAGTGCTCCAGGGTCTCCAGGAGGCGGGAACGCTCGGCGGCCGGGAGATCGAGTAGGGGCTGGAGGACCACCTCCACGAGGTGCGCCGCCTCGGCCGGTGCAGCGGCGACGACCATGGCCAGCGGGTTGTCGTCGAACCGTGCGACGCCCGGGCCGGTGCCCTGGAGGCCGGCCAGGGCCAGGCGGGCGAAGCGCAGAGCCTGGGGGGTGTCCCGCAGCGAGTGAAAGCACGGGCTGACACCTACGCGGGCGCCCGCGCGGCGCAGGATGCGCAGGCAGGTGCTCTCCGCCGTCGCCGTGGGCAGGGCGGCCAGACCGATCTGCTGGTCGGGCAGCAGCCGCCAGGCGAAGTGGACCTGGGCCTGACGCAGTGCCGCTTCCGTCCCCGCCAGCGGCTCCTCGCCGGGAGCGTCGGCCGCCGCCACGGCGACCACGTAGGGCCCGCGGTCGGGCAGACCCAGCTCGCGGGCGGCCTCCCACAGCGTGCGGTCGGCGATGGCGCCGGTGAACAGCGCCTCCACCAGTGCCGAGCGGCGTGCCTGACGCCGCGAGGTCAGCTCGGCGGTCGTCTCCCGGTAGGCCGCCGCCACCGCCTCCGCGTAGCGGCCGAACAGGGCCCAGATCTCCGCGGACTGGGACACCAGTTGGGCGTCGGTGACCTCGGGATGGGTGCGTGCCTCGGCCAGGACCTCCGTCCACAGGAGCTCGAAGCCGATCCGGTACGCGTGCAGGGTGTCCGCCAGCGGTACGCCCTGCTCGGCGCGGAGGCGGCCGGTCTCCCGGGCCGGGCTCGGGTCTTGCGCGCCCGCGCGGCCGAGCTGGTTAAGGAGCAGGTCCGCGTTGGCGGTGCACGAGCGGCGCAGCGAGTCGAAGGGGATCAGTGACTCGTCGTTGTAGGCATCGACGTCCGAGCGGATGCGCTGCGCCATCCGCTCGCCCAGTTCCGGCAGCCTCGCATGAAGCGCCGAGACCACCCCTGAGAGGTTCATTCCCGCAGCGTAACGCCCCTGTTTTGTACCCAGGAACAATCCGGGACGGCAGACGCTGTCATACCCCACATAGGCCGTCGCCACGGACATCTGCACGATGTCGTCAACGTGAACAGCGGATTTCGACGGCGACGTTCGTGGAGGCGGTCATGGCCAATCTGGCGGAGTTCCTGGTGGAGACGGCACGGCGGCAGCCGGAACGCCCCGCGCTGCGACTGGGGAGCCAGGTCACCAGCTACGCGGAACTCGACGAGCACAGCGCCCGCGCCGCCGCGCTGCTGCGGGCCGAGGGCGTACGACCGGGAGACCGGGTCGCTCTGATGCTGCCGAACGTTCCCGAGTTCGTCGTCCTGTACTACGGCGTGCTGCGCGCCGGAGCGGTCGTCGTGCCGATGAACCCGCTGCTGAAGACCAGGGAGACCGAGTACCACCTGCGCGACTCGGGCGCGAAGATGCTCTTCGAGTGGCACCAGGCGCCGGGCGAGGGTGCGCAGGGCGCGGCCGCCGCCGAAGTGCGGCACATGGCCGTCGAGCCCACCGCCTTCGCGGGCCTGCTGGCCCGTCACGAGCCGCTGCCGGAGCTGATCGAGCCGGACTGCGAGGACGTGGCTGTGCTGCTGTACACCTCAGGCACCACGGGCCGCCCCAAGGGCGCCACGCTCACCCACGCCGGGCTGCGGCACAACACCGAGGTCAACGCGGTCCATGTGCAGCGGGTGACGGCGGAGGACGTGGTCGTGGGCTGTCTGCCGCTGTTTCACATCTTCGGCCAGATCTGCACGATGAGCGTGGCCGTCCGCGCCGGTGCCTCTCTCACCCTGATTCCCCGCTTCGACCCGCAGGCCGTGCTGGACGCCATCGCCCGCGACCGGGCGACGATCTTCGAGGGCGTACCGACCATGTACGCGGCGCTGCTCCAACACCCTTCGGAGGCCGACGTGACTGCGCTGCGGATGTGCGTCTCCGGCGGAGCCTCGCTGCCGGTGGAGATCCTGCACGGCTTCGAGCGTCGCTTCGGCTGCGTGGTGCTGGAGGGCTTCGGCATGTCCGAGACGAGTCCGGTGGTCACCTTCAACCACCCCGACCGGACGCGCAAGGCCGGGTCCATCGGCACCCCGATCAAGGACGTGGAGGTGCGGCTCCTCGACGACAAGGGCCAGGACGTGGCTCCCGGCGAGATCGGCGAACTGGCCGTTCGCGGGCCGAACGTGATGAAGGGGTACTGGAACCGCCCGGAGGAGACGGCAGCCGCCATCCCGGATGGCTGGCTGCGCAGCGGCGACCTTGCGCGCCAGGACGAGGACGGCTACCTGTACATCGTCGACCGCAAGAAGGACATGATCATCCGCGGCGGTTACAACGTCTACCCGCGCGAGATCGAGGAGGTGCTCCACGAGCACCCGGCCGTTGCGCTGGCCGCGGTGGTGGGCGTGGCCGACGCACATCTGGGTGAGGAGATCGCGGCCGCGGTGGTGCTGCGCCCGAAGGCGCAGGTCACACCCGACGAACTCCGGCAGTTCGTCAAGGAACGGGTGGCGGCGTACAAGTACCCGCGCGAGGTGTGGCTCGTGGACACGCTGCCGACCGGCCCCAGCGGCAAGATTCTCAAAAGGGAGATCAGCGCGCCGGCGGGGTGAGGTCGATGTGGTGGAGTCAGCCAGGTGACCAGTAGCAACGCCGACGCGTTCCCGGGTTCTCGACGGCTCCCCGGCTGACGGCGGCACCAGGCAACTGGGCAGAGGGGTTACGCCTGTTCGGATGCCACTGCCCTCCCCTGGCCCTTGGCCGGGACCATCTGGTGCCGCCCCCTCTGGAGCCTGGGGTCTTCCGCAAGCCTGGTGCAGACCCAATCGAATGTCGTCCGTCGCCGGGCCGCCCTCACCCTGGACCGGCACGTCGCTCACCCATGGAAGCCGCTCCCGTCACCGCGACGCATCGCGACGCTCAAGCCAGGAGAGCTCGTACTGCTCACTTCGTCGGCGGCAGCAGCTGGGGGAGACCCGCGCCTCACCGAGCCGGCCACGCACGACGACGACCTGTGCGCGATCGCCTACCAGCCGAAGGACGCCGCCGGTCTGCACCGCGGCAGTCTGACCCCCTGATGCTGAAGGGGAGGACCCCCGCAGCGCTGGCCAGGTCTGCCGGCAGGATCAGTCTCGATGACGTCCGCGAGGCCCGTCGGGGGACCGAAGCCCGCGTCCGCGACAGGCCTGGGCTCGGCGTCATCGGACCCACCGCCGTCTTCCGCCGCGCCCGCGGCCCCGGCCGCTCGTGGAGGCGGAACCCCTTGATTCTTGATCCGCCCGGGATGCTCCTGGTGTGGCCGCAAGGGCTGCTGCGGCGACCGTATCCCCAGGCCGTCGACGAGGTCCGGGTCCACCGCGGCATCCCGCGGGAACTGTCCGCCGGGACTGCGCCTGGCCTCCTGGGCCGGGACGCGGGCAGGAGAACGGGCATGCCCCGAGCGGAGTCGGGCAGGGTTTTTGCTCCTCTTTCGACATCGCCTCTGCCTGCGGAAATGCGCAAGTCGATACGGGCGCAATCGGTCGTGACTGCATGACGTTCTGCCTGCTCATGCGGTTGGGAGTGCCTGCAGAAAATCCACACGAACCGGAACCGGCCGGGCTCCGTCGCTGCATGACTGGGTCTTCACTTCGGAGCCGTGACAGGTCCGAAGGTGACGCCGGGAGATCAGGGAGGGAGCAGGCGGGTTCGGCGGCACAGGCCGGAAGGCCCTCCGGGGCAGCAGCGGCCCGTGAGGGATCCCACAAGCCGCTCGACCGCTGGCGCGAGTACACCAAGGGGGTTATCGTCGAGGTAGAACGACCGGTCTTCCTACTTCTCTTTGGCGGCATCTCGGCCTTCTGGGCGGGACTGCCCACCAAGGAAGCAACTGCAAGTGGGTCCCGGTGCACGTCGAACAGAGAAGAAGCTCCATGAAGCCAATCCGCACCCCGGCTTGCCCGGGGGCCGACAGAGGGCCGGTGTTCCGTGTGGCCTCGATGGGGTCAGCCGCCCGACCGGATCAGCCGGGCCGCGTCCAGCAGGGTCTTGTGGGCGGTCGTCGAGTCGTCCAGGTAGCCGGCGGCCATGGCGCCGTCGTACAGCATCAGGAGTGCACGGGCGGCCGAGGCGGGGTCGGTGTGGCCGAGCCGGGTGAGCAGCTCCTGGAAGAGGGTGCGGATCCAGTCCCGGTGGGATGCCACCAGGTCGCGGACCGGATGGTCGGCGTCCGGGTACTCGGCAGCCGCGTTCAGGAACGGCGATCCGCGAAATCCGCGCTCGCGGGCGTGCTCGGCGATCGCCTCGAAGATCAGGTCGAGCGCCTCCGCGGGCGGGTGCCCGGCGGCCAGCGGTTCGGCCACCTCCTTGTAGTAGGCGTCCTTGGACAGCAGGTAGGCCACGACCAGGTCGTCCTTGGAGGCGAAGTGGCGGTAGAAGGTCGCCTTCGTCACCCCAGCCTCGGCAATCAGTCGCTCCACGCCGATCGCGCGGACGCCCTCGTAATAGAACAGCCGCGACGCGGCCTGCACGAGGCGCTCGCGAGGGGGCAGGTCTCCCGTAGTCCTGGTCCCCTGACGTGCGGTGTCGGTGGTCTTCTGTCCAGTGATGCTCACTTCACCATTGTGCCCTCGGCCCGGCCTTGAGCGGCCTCCACTCCGTACGGCTCCACCAGCAGGGCCGTATTCCCCCTGTCCCGCACGGCCCGCAGCAAGGTGGCCGTGCCGCGCATCGAAAGGCTTGAACGATGACTCGTCGTCTTGAAGGAACCGTCGCCCTGGTCACCGGAGCATCCAGCGGCATCGGCCACGCCACGGCCCTGGAGCTTGCCCGCGAGGGCGCCTCCGTGGCCCTGGTCGGCCGGCGCGAGGACCGGCTCACCGACCTTGCTGCGGACATCGCCAACGCCGGAGGCAAGGCCCTGGTCGTGCCCGCCGACATCACCACTGCCCAGGCCGCCGCGGAAGCGGTCGAGCGGACCGTCGAGAACCTGGGCCGCCTGGACACGCTGGTCAACAACGCCGGCCTCATGCTGCTCGGGCCCGCCCCCAGCGCGGACCTGAACGACTGGCGGCGCATGATCGACATCAACCTCATGGGCCTGATGTACACCGCCCATGCAGCCGTCCCCCACCTGGTCAAGGCCGCCGCCGAAGCACCGCGTCAGGTCGCCGACATCGTCAACATCGGCTCGCTCGCCGGCCGCAACGCCTACGCCATGTCCGCCGTGTACAGCGCCACCAAGTTCGGCGTCGGCGCCTTCAGCGAGGCACTGCGCCAGGAACTGGCACGCCAGCACGTCCGCGTGTCCGTCGTCGAGCCGGGCAGCGTCGACACCGAACTGCGCACGCACAACCCCGACGTCATCCAGCAGCACATCGTCGCCGCCCTGGGCGACATCGAACGGCTGCAGAGCCAGGACATCGCCGACACCGTCGGCTACATCGTCACCCGCCCACGACACGTGGCCGTCGCCGAGCTGCTCGTACGCCCCACCGAGCAGGCCTGAACATCAAACCCGTGGCCGACTCCGAGACAGGCAACAAGGCATGGTGGCGGCTCACACCCCGCTCACACCAGCCGACACGATCGTGCGTGTCCGCCTGCTGCTCGCCACTGCAACCGCGCTCGGAGGCGGCCTGGTGCAAGCGGCGCAGGGAGCTCCGGCGGGCGGGGCGGAGGCGGACAACGTCTACCGCTTCCTCGCAGGCGTCTCCATCGGCTGGGCACCCCTGTTCGCCTGGCCTGCGGCGACGATCCGCTGACAGGGGGTACTCATCTACTTCCTGGTCGTCCCGATCTTCCTCGGGGGCGCCGGGGCGGCTGGTCTCCTTCGCCCAGTACGGCATACCTGGCCCTACCTGGCCCGTCGGGAGTCTTCCTTGCCTCCGCCCTCCTGGATTTCGTCCTCCCGATCGTCATCGTCGGGGCGCACACCACCGCTCTCAGATCCAGACGAGTACCGACCGTCGTCTGAGGCACCGCTCCCGGGCGGGAGACCGGCAGAAGGCACGGCGCGTCGAGTTGGACCCGGCGTTGCTGGGTTGCTCACCAGATCTTCGCCGCGGCCAGGAGGTGCTCGCGGACAAGTGTCACGTGCGGGTTGGTGGAGCTGCCCGGGCGTTGGACGAGGTAGGCGGTGTTGATCGGCGGGTCCTCCGGCTGGTGCAGTAGCAGGAGGGCGCCGGAGGCGAGTTCGCTTCGGCACAAGTAGCTGGGCAGGACGCTCCAGCCGGCGCCGGCCGTGACGGCGGTGAGAACGCTGCGCAGGTCGGGAACAGTGATTGCGGCCTGGGCGTGCAGGCGGCGGTCGAAGACGTGGCGCCAGTAGCGGCGGGCGATGGGCAGGTCCTCGGCATAGGCGATCAGTGGGAGGCTGTCCAGGGCAGTGGGCAGTTCCTGCCCCTGGAGCCGTTCAGCCCATGCGGGGGCGGCGACCAGGACGAATTCCTCGTCGGCGAGGAGTTCGACGTGCAGCATCCGGCCGCGGGGCCGCCGGGTTGCGACGACGAGATCGTGGCGTCCGGCCCGCAGTTCTTCGAGCAACGGTTCGGTCAGCCCGATGGCCACCCGCAGCTGGACGCCTTGCGCGATCAGCGGGGCCAGCACCTTCAGGCCGGCCACGCTCATGAACTCCGCGGGCCCCGCCAGATGCACCGGTGCCACCGTACTGCACGGCCCCTCGCCGGTGATGACGGCCAACTGGTCGAGGGGGGCCGACAGCCGGGTGGCGAGTTCGTCCGCGTGGGGCAGCGGAGTGACGCCTTGCGCCCGGCGTTCGAACAGCTCGCGGCCCAGGCGGTTCTCCAGTGCCCGGATCTGGGTGGTGACGGTGGACTGCGACAGGCTCAGCTGGCGTGCAGCGGCGGTGAAGGAGCCCAGGCGGTGGACTGCGAGGAAGGTGCGCAGCAGGTTCAGGTCCAGCGGGCCGGACCCATGAGTGTCGTGATTGCTCACGGCCCCGAGCCTACGAGATACGCATGGCAGCCACATGCCGCCCGTCCTCGGGGACGAGCCATCGGGTCACCGATACCTGGCATCGGTCTCTTCATTGGCGCGGATACTTCAGCAGCTTTAGTTTCGGGACCCAAGAGCACCGGGTCCATAGACCACCAGCGTCGGCGTCGTTCTTCCTCAGCCGGTCCCGAATGCACAGCCGGCCGACATAGGAGATCTGGAAAAGTGAGACAGAAAAAGATTCTGGCGGTCGTGACCAATCAAGCCACCTATGGGGCGAGCAAGCATAGGACCGGCCTATGGCTTGGTGAACTCGTCCATTTTTATGACAAGGCAGTCAAGGGCGGCCACACTGTGGATGTGGTCAGTCCGGCGGGCGGCGAGGTGCCACTCGACCCTCGAAGCCTCGGCCGGTTGTTCGCCGATCGGACGGTTCGCAGCTATCTCGCCGACCCGGCCTTCATGACCGCCCTGAAAGGCACCGCTTCTGTTGCCGACGTGGATCCGGACGCCTACTCCACGATCTTCTTCACAGGTGGCCATGGCACCATGTGGGACTTTCCCGATGACGCTGGCCTGCAGCGAACAGCCCAGGCCATCTACGTCGGCGGCGGCATCGTCTCCTCGGTCTGCCACGGCGCCTGCGCACTCATCAACCTCCAAGACGACGACGGGAAACCGCTCGTACAGAACCGCACTGTCACAGGCTTCGCGACGGTCGAGGAAGCGCTGGCCGGCGTGAAGAGCAGAGTGCCGTTCCTCCTGGAGGACGAACTGCGCGCGAAGGGAGCCAAGTATGTGCGCTCCACTGTCCCGATGACGCCGCATGCCGTGCGTGACGGCCGCCTGATCACGGGCCAGAACCCGGTGTCCACCAAGGCCGTAAGCGACTTGATTCTCGCTGCCTTGGCCGAGGCCGAGTAACCAGTACAGAGACCTTGGGCGCCCGCCTCTGCGTGCCGCCTTCCGATAGACCCAACACTGGGAGACCCACCATGTCGAAGATCCTTTTCGTGATGACCGGCGCCGACCACTGGACGCTGGCGGACGGCACCAAGCACCCGACCGGCTTCTGGGCCGAGGAGGCCGTCACCCCGTACCAGGCGTTCACGACCGCCGGCCACGAGATCGTCATCGCCACGCCGGGCGGTGTCGTGCCGCCCCTCGACCGGGTCAGCCTGGCGCCGCAGTTCAACGGTGGCGAGGACGGCGCTGAGGAGATGACGAACGCCCTCGCCTCGATCAGCGAGATCCAGCACCCCATCAAACTGGAGGACGTCGACCTCGACGACTACGCCGCCGTCTTCTACCCCGGTGGCCACGGCCCGATGGAGGACCTGGCCGTCGACGCCACCTCCGGCAGGCTCCTCATCGACACCCTCTCCTCCGGCAAGCCGCTCGGCGTGGTCTGTCATGCCCCGGCCGCGCTGCTGGCCGCCTCCAAGGCCGACGGCGGCAACGCCTTCGCCGGCTACCGGCTCACCGGCTTCAGCAACGCCGAGGAGACCCAGGGCGGCCTTGCGGCCAACGCCAAGTGGCTGCTCCAGGACCGCCTGGTCGAGATTGGCGCCGACTACCGGGCAGGCGAACCGTGGGCCCCGAACGTGGTCGTGGACCGCAACCTGGTCACCGGTCAGAACCCCGCCTCCGCCGGACCGGCCGCCGCCGAAGTCCTCAAGAAGTTGACGTGACGTAATGGCGCACCCGCACCCGAACGCGCATCCGTACGAAAACGGCCGTTGCCCCGCCTCCTGCAGACGATGACTGAAGTCCCGGTCTACGTGCGCAGATCCAGACGGCGATCACGGCTCTGCCCGGCTTCCCGGAAGGTGTCCAACGCCTTCGCCGCGCAATGCGTGGCCTGTGCTCCGTGTTCGTGGGCTCGATGCGACACTGCGCTGCCCAAGGGAATCCGACTGAACGGCACAGTGAGGAAAATCGTAACGGGTGCGGACAGGCAGACCGGCGATGGAGCGCATCGACTGTCCGTGCAAGTGCTCGGCCCAGGGAGAAGCGCGATGCCGTGTGGCCGATGCCATGGGGCCTGCTGCCGGCCCGTGGCCGGGCCGACCCAGCGCCCCTCGCATCAGCATTTCGACGACGCCCGGCAGGCGCACGCACCGCTCCCCATCGGGTGGGCGAGAAGGAGAGACGGGAAAGCAATTTCGATCAAGGAACCCGGGCGGCCGGAGGTCCTGGAGCGGACCGCAGCCGAGGACCCGTCCCCGGCTGCGGGCGAGGTCATCGTCGACGTGGTGGCCAGCGCGGTCAACCGCGCAGATGTCGCACAGCGGATGGGCTGGTACCCAGTCCCGCCGGGAGCATCGCCGTACCCGGGACTGGAGGTCTCCGGCCGGATCAGCGCCATCGGCGAGGGCGTGCCCCAGCGGCAACCGTTCCGGTGCGCATCAAGCACGCGCAACGCGCATCGAGCCGCGGATCCTGCCAACCTGGCCCCACCCGGCCCTCATCCGTGCCACGACCGCCACAGCGCCGCGTACGCCCCCTGCGCCGCGACCAGCTCCTCGTGGCTGCCCAGCTCGCTGATGCGGCCGTTCTCCACGACGGCGATCACGTCGGCGTCATGAGCGGTGTGCAGCCGGTGGGCGATGGCGACCACCGTGCGGCCGTCGAGGACACGGGCCAGGGAGCGTTCCAGATGACGGGCCGCGCGCGGGTCGAGCAGCGAGGTCGCCTCGTCCAGGACCAGTGTGTGAGGGTCGGCCAGCACCAGCCGGGCGAGCGCGATCTGCTGGGCCTGTGCCGGGGTCAGCGACGCCCCGCCGGAGCCGACCTCGGTGTCCAGGCCGTCGTCCAGCGCCCGTGCCCAGCCGTCCGCGTCGACGGCGCCGAGCGCCGCCCACAGTTCGGCGTCGGTGGCGTCGGTGCGGGCCAGCAGGATGTTGTCGCGCAGGGAGCCGACGAAGACGTGATGCTCCTGGTTGACCAGGGCGACGTGCGAGCGGACGCGTTCCGCGGGCATCCGGGACAGTTCCGCGCCGCCCAGGGTGATGCGGCCGTCCCGGGGAGCGTAGATGCCGGCGAGCAGCCGGCCCAGCGTGGACTTTCCGGCGCCGGAGGGGCCTACCAGGGCCAGCCGCGTGCCCGGGGCGACCTGCAGGGAGACCTTGCGCAGGACGTCGACGCCCTCGCGGTAGCCGAAGTGCACCGCATCGGCGTGGACGTCCCGTCCGCCGGGGGCCAGCGAGGCGTCCCCGGCGTCCGGCGCGATGTCCCGGACGCCGACCAGGCGGGCCAGCGACACCTGGGCGACCTGCACCTCGTCGTACCAGCGCAGGATCAGGTTCACCGGGTCGACGAGCATCTGCGCGATCAGTGCACCCGTGGTCAGCTGGCCCACGCCGATCCAGCCCTGCAGCACGAAGGTTCCGCCGGCCATGAGGACCGAGCCGAGCACCAGGATGTGCACCGCGTTGATGACCGGGAAGAGCACGGACCGCAGCCAGAGGGTGTACCGCTCCCACGCGGTCCACTCCTTGATCCGCCGCTCCGACAGGGCGATGCGCCGGTCGCCCAGCCGATGGGCCTCAACCGTGTGTCCCGCGTCCACGGTCTCGGCGAGCGCGGCGGCGACGGCGGCGTAACCGGCGGCCTCGGAGCGGTAGCCGGACGGTGCCCGTCTGAAGTACCAGCGGCACCCGACCACCAGCACGGGTACCGCGATCAGGACGGCGGCCGCCAGCGGCGGTGCCGTCACGACGAGCCCGCCGAGCAGCAGAAGCGCCCACACGACACCGATCGCCAGCTGCGGCACGGCCTCCCGCATGGCATTGGCGAGGCGGTCGATGTCCGTGGTGATGCGGGAGAGCAGGTCGCCGGTGCCCGCCCGCTCCAGCACGCCCGGCGGCAGTCCCACCGAGCGCACGAGGAAGTCCTCGCGCAGGTCCGCCAGCATCCGTTCGCCGAGCATCGCGCCCCGCAGCCGGACCTGCCGGACGAACACGGCCTGCACGAGCAGCGCGAGCACGAACAGGCCGGCGGTCAGCCCCAGGTGAAGCTCCCGTGCCCGGTCCGACACGCGTTCGACGAGGCCGCCGAGCAGGTACGGGCCCACCATCGAGGCGATCACGGCCACCGTGTTGACGGTGATGAGAAGCAGAAAGGCCCGGCGGTGCCGGCGGAACAGTTCGGCCACGTAGGCGCGCACGGTCGCGGCCGCGCCGACGGGCAGGGTGGTGGCGGTCGTCGGGGCCGCCGGGTCGTACGCCGGCGGCGCAACGCCGATCATGCGCTCTCCTCGATCTCTTCCAGCTCTTCGAGAGCACCCAGCAGGGCGTTCCCGTCGGCCACGGCGTCCCCGGGGCCTGCCGGGGCCGACTCGTCCTCGGTCTCCCGCGTCACCACGGCCCGGTACCGCGGCTCGGAATCGACCAGCTCACGGTGCACACCGACCGCGGCGACCTCGCCCTCATGGACCAGGACGACCCGGTCCGCGCGGTCCAGCAGCAGCGGCGACGAGGTGAACACCACCGTGGTCCGGCCCGAGCGCAGCCGGCGCAGCCCGTCCGCGATCCGGGCCTCGGTGTGCGAGTCGACCGCGGAGGTGGGCTCGTCCAGGACCAGCACCTCCGGGTCGGTGATGAGGGACCGGGCCAGTGCGAGCCGCTGGCGCTGGCCGCCCGACAACGAGCGGCCGCGCTCGGTGATACGGGCGTCCAGCGGATCGGCGGCGTCCAGCGATCCCTGCACCAGTGCCTCCAGGACGTCCTCGCACTGCGCCGCCGCCAGCGCGTCCTCGGCGCGCACCGCGCCGGAGGAGGGCACGGCCAGCAGCTCGCGCAGCGAGCCGGACAGCAGCACCGGGTCCTTGTCCTGGACCAGGACGGCGGTGCGGGCGCTGTCGAGCGGGAGATCGTCGAGCGGTACCCCGCCGAGCAGCACGGAGGCGGAAGGGCTCGGCTCGGCGGGGTGGCCGCCCAGCCGTTCCGCGAGCCGTCCGGCGGCGTCCGGGTCGCCGCAGACCACGGCGGTGAGCCGGGCGGCGGGCGCGAGCAGACCGGTGGCGGGGTCGTACAGGTCGCCGTCCGGCACCTCGGCCCGGCGCACCCCTTCGACGTCCGTGGTCCGCTGGAGCGACAGCACGCGCGCGGCGCGTTTGGCCGACGGTCGCGAGAAGGAGTACGCCATGGCGATCTCCTCGAAGTGCCGCAGCGGGTAGTTGAGGACCATGACCGCGCTGTAGACGGTGACCAGTTCGCCGACCGTGATCCGCCCCTGGCGGGCCAGGTGGACGCCGTGCCAGACGACCCCGATCAGCAGCAGCCCGGGCAGCAGTACCTGGATCGCGGAGATCAGCGACCACATCCGGGCGCTGCGCACGGCTGCCTGCCGTACTTCCTGCGAGGCGCTGCGGTAGCGGTCGAGGAACAGTTCCTCGCCGCCGATGCCGCGCAGCACGCGAAGCCCCGCGACGGTGTCCGAGGCCAGCTCGGTGGCCCGGCCCGCCTTCTCTCGCTGGATGTCGGCCCGGCGCGTGGCCCGGGGCAGCAGCGGCAGCACCGCGAGCGCCACGACGGGTACGCCGACGGCGACGACCACACCCAGAGCGGGCTGGTAGAGGAGCAGGCCGACACAGACCACGACGACCGTCAACGCGGCCGCGGTGAACCGGGAGACGGCCTCGACGAACCAGCCGATCTTCTCCACGTCGCCGGTGGAGACGGCCACCACCTCACCGGCAGCGACCCGCCGGGTCAGTGCGGAGCCCAGCTGGGCCGCCTTGCGTGCCAGCAACTGCTGCACCCGGGCGGCGGCGGTGATCCAGTTCGTGACGGCTGTCCGGTGCAGGAAGGTGTCGCCGACGGCGATCCCGGTGGCGCACAGCGCCATCAGACCACCCGTCAGGGCGAGCCGGGTGCCGGAGTGGTCGATGACGGCCTGGACGGCGAGACCGACGCAGAAGGGAAGCACGGAGACCGAGACGAAGTGCAGAACCCCCCAGGCCAGCGACTTGAGCTGGCCGCCCAACTGGTTGCGCCAGAGCCACCACAGGAAGCGAGGACCCGAGCGTGCGTCAGGTACGCCGGGGTCGGGATACGGAAGGTCTTGGATCTGCATGACGTCCCAGTGGCTCGTGTCAGGGAGGGGGAGGGAAAGAGGGGAAGGGAGGGGGAGCGGTTCGTGGCAGGGCG
>NZ_JBFAET010000120.1:0-28207 GCF_040642095.1 Streptomyces sp. NPDC020362 | reverse complement strand
CCTTCTGGCCGGCCCGGGCGTGCCGGTAGGCGAGGCCCTTGCCCTGCGGGCCGGTGCCGCCGAGCACGCCGACGACCAGCCCGGAGACGTCGGGCCCAGGGCGTCGTCCGCGCCGAACGGCTGCAGGTAGGGCAGCCAGCGCGGGTCCCTATGTCCGGTCCCGATGATGCGCCAGGCCAGACCGGTGGGCGGGGCGGGTTTGTGGCGCAGCCGCCAGCCGATCTCCACGAGGTGTCGGTCGGCCTTCACGTGGTTGCAGCGGCGGCAGGAGGCCACCACGTTGTCCCAGACGTGCTTGCCCCCGCGGCTGCGCGGGATGACGTGGTCGACGCTGGTTGCGACGCCACCGCAGTACATGCACCGGCCCCCGTCGCGGGCGAACAGCGCCCTGCGGGTGAGAGGAACGGGCCCGCGATAGGGAACCCGGACGAATCGCTTGAGCCGGACCACGCTGGGTGCGGGGACTGTGACGGTTGCGCTGTGCATAAAGGCGCCGGATTCCTCGAGGGAGACCGCTTTGTTCTCCAGGACGAGGACGAGCGCGCGGCGGAGCGGTACGACGCCGAGCGGCTCGTACGACGCGTTGAGGACCAGGACATGCGGCACGGGGGCCTCCTTGGGCGTCGGCGGCGCGTGGCTCGCGCCGGGACGATCTGCAGTCAGTCTCCCCTCATGCCTGGTGGAAGCGCCACCATGTCCCGGTAACGGGCTGGGAGTGTTTTCGACCACACCCGGTTCATCCCCCGGATCATGGCCTGTTCAAGCCCGGGTGAGCCCGGTCTCTCCCGTGCCTCTCCTTCGCGGATCGGCGTGGTGCACACACAATGCCCCGTTAGTGTGGTGGTTCTGTCCGTCCGGTAATCCTTTCGTGACCTTGACCGCCCCACCGGAGCGGACCGCGCAGCACCATGGAGGTACCTGCCGTGTCCTTGCCCGTCGTCCTAACGGCCGCCGGTGCGACGCCGTCGCCGTCCCCCTCGGGGTCGACGGCCCCGGCCGTGCCAACGCTTCAGGACGCCCAGCAGAGCGCGACGAACGCGGCGAGCTGGGTGGAGCAGAACTGGTCGACCTGGCTCGCGATGGGCCTGCAGATCCTGCTGATCCTGGTCGTGGCGTTCGTGCTCAGAGCGGCGGTGCGACGGGCGATCACCAAGCTGATAGACCGGATGAACCGGACCGTGGAGTCGGTGGACGGCACCGCGCTGGGCGGTCTGCTGGTCAACGCCGAGCGGCGCCGGCAGCGCTCGCAGGCGATCGGCTCGGTGCTGCGCTCGGTGGCGAGCTTCCTGATCCTCGGCACGGCCGCACTGATGGTGCTGTCCACCTTCAGGATCAACCTGGCGCCGCTGCTGGCGTCCGCCGGTGTGGCCGGTGTGGCGATCGGTTTCGGCGCGCGGAACCTGGTCACGGACTTCCTCTCCGGCGTGTTCATGATCCTGGAGGACCAGTACGGCGTCGGCGACACGATCGATGCGGGAGTGGCCTCCGGCGAGGTGATCGAGGTCGGGCTGCGGGTGACCAAGCTGCGCGGTGCGGGCGGCGAGATCTGGTACGTCCGCAACGGCGAGGTCAAGCGGATCGGCAACCTCTCCCAGGGCTGGGCGACCGCCGGGGTCGACGTGACCGTGCGCTCGGGCGAGGACCTGGACCGGGTGAAGGCCACGCTGGACGAGGTCGCCGTGCAGATGAGCAAGGAAGAGCCCTGGAACGAGCTGCTGTGGGGGCCGATCGAGGTGCTCGGCCTGGACAGCGTGCTGATCGACTCGATGGTGGTCCGGGTCTCGGCGAAGACGATGCCCGGCAAGTCGGTGACGGTCGAGCGCGAGCTGCGCTGGCGCATCAAGCGGGCGTTCGACGCGGCGAGCATCCGCATCGTGGGCGGTGCGACGGCCGCCGAGGACGCCGAGGACGCCCCCGATCCGGCGGCGGCGGTGGCGGCACCCTCGGTCTACTCCAACGCCGACTCCCCGCAGTCGGCGGCCACGACGCCGATCACTCCGCAGCAGCGGTCGGCGCCGAAGTAGGGCGCCCCGCCCCCACGCCTTCTCCGCCGCCCCCGAGGTAACGACTCTGTTGCCTCGGGGGCGCTGTCTATTGACGCCCTCTTCGTCCTGGGCTTACGTTCCTCCCACCCGAATAGGAAACTTTCCTAACAGTGATCTTCCGGCTGCCGATGATCAAGGCTGGACGCCAAGGTCGGGTCGCTGGAAAGCTGGGCAGACGGAAAGGCAGGTGTCGACCCCCATGGCAGGAACCGCCGGTACGCCGGGCACCCCGCGCGTCCTGCGCGCCATGAACGACCGCGCCGCCCTGGACCTCCTGCTGGAGCACGGGCCGCTGTCCCGCACCCGGATCGGCAAACTCACCGGCCTGTCCAAGCCGACCGCCTCCCAGCTGCTGGCCCGTCTGGAGGCGGCCGGACTGGTCCGGCTCACCGGCACCAGCGAGGGCCGGCCGGGCCCCAACGCCCAGCTGTACGCCGTCAACCCCGCGGCCGCCCACGCCGCCGGGCTCGACGTCACACCGACCCGGATCCGCGCCGCCGTCGCCGACATCACCGGCCGCACCGTCGGCGAGCACGAACTGCCCACTCCGGGCCGCCGCCCGGCCCAGCCGGTCGTCGAGCAGGTCACCGAGGCCCTCGACGGCGCGGTGAAGGCGGCGGGGCTGGCTCGCAGCGACGTCCACCGGCTGGTCATCGGCACCCCGGGCGCCTTCGACCCCAACACCGGGCGGCTGCGCTACGCCTCCCATCTGCCCGGCTGGCACTCCCCCAGCCTGCTCGACGAACTCGCCGCCGCACTGCCGATGCCGGTGGAGTACGAGAACGACGTCAACCTCGCCGCCATCGCCGAACAGCGGCTCGGCGCGGCCCGCGGCCACGCGGACTTCGTGCTGCTGTGGAGCCAGGAGGGCCTCGGCGCCGCACTGGTCCTCGGCGGCCGGCTGCACCGCGGCTGGACCGGCGGCGCCGGCGAGGTCGGCTTCCTGCCGGTGCCGGGCACCCCGCTGGTGCGCCAGGTGACCAAGGCGAACAGCGGTGGCTACCAGGAGCTGGCCGGCTCCCAGGCGCTGCCGAAACTGGCCCGGGAACTCGGCATCGAGGACGTGCCGTCGGGGCCGTACACCGAGGCCGCCGCGGAGCTGGTGGCCCGCGCCGCCGACCACGCGGGCGGGCCGTACCGGGAGCTGCTGCAGGCCTACGCGACCCGGCTGGCCACGGGTCTCGCCTCGCTCGTCTCCGTCCTCGACCCCGAACTCGTCGTCCTCAGCGGCTCCGCCCTGACGGCCGGCGGCGAGGTGCTGCGCGGCCTCGTCCAGGCCGAGCTGGAGGAGCTGGCGGCCGCCCGCCCCCGGCTCGTCGTCGGCGACGTCCGGGAACACCCTGTGCTGCGCGGGGCACTGGAGTCCGCGCTCGCCGCCACCCGCGACGAGGTCTTCGACACCGCCCGCTGAGCCCTGCAGTCCCCTCCCTCTTCACCCTGCAGCCCCCTTCCGGTTCCCCTTCCCTCTCTCACCCACCCCGCCCCCGGGAGACCTCGCCATGCCCGAAGTCGCACCCTCCCCTGCCCGAAAAGCGGCATTTGCCGTGACCGCTTCGCTGGCCCTGCTCACCACCGCCTGTACCGGCCAGTCCAACTCCGGCGCCACCGACGACGCCTCCAAGGACACGACGATCAACTTCTGGCACGCCTGGAGCGCGCCGAACGAGGTGGACGCGGTCAAGTCCCTGGTCGCCGGGTTCGAGAAGGCACACCCCAACATCCACGTGAACATCGTCGGCAACATGACCGACGACAAGATCAACCAGGCGCTGCGCTCCGGCGGCGACCGGGCGCCGGACGTGATCTCCTCCTTCACCACCAACAACGTGGGCAAGTTCTGTTCATCGGGCGCGCTGGTCGACCTGAACCCCTTCTTCAACAAGTCGAAGATCGACCCGGAGACGACCTTCCCGAAGACGATGAACGAGTACACCCGGTTCGACGGCAACCGCTGCACGGTGCCGCTGCTGGGCGACGCGTACGGCCTCTACTACAACAAGACGGCGTTCAAGAAGGCGGGCATCGCCGGACCGCCGAAGACGTGGTCCGCATTCGAGGCCGACGCCAAGAAGCTCACGATCCCGCAGGGCGACGGTTACAAGCAGCTGGGCTTCATGCCGGACTACCACGGCTGGGAGTCCACCACCGAGCACTACTTCGGGCAGTTCTCCCCGACGTACTTCGACAAGAACGGCAAGTCCGAGCTGGCCAAGGACCCGGCGTTCGAAAAGGGCTTCACGCTCCAGAAGAAGCTCGTCGACGAACTCGGCGGATTCCAGAAGCTGGAGAAGTTCCGGGCGACGCTCGGTGACGAGTGGGGTCCCAAGCACCCCTTCCACACCGGCCAGGTCGCCATGCAGATGGACGGCGAGTGGCGCCTGGGCATGGCCGGGGACGCCAAGCCGGACTTCGAGATCGGCGTCGCGCCGCTGCCCGTCCCGGACGAGCAGGCGAGCCAGTACGGCAAGGGCTACATCACGGGCACCATCGCGGGCATCGCCGCCTCCAGCCACAAGCAGAACGCGGCCTGGGAGCTGGTGAAGTACATGACCACGAACACGGACGCGGTGGTCGGCTTCGCCAACGACATCCACAACGTGCCGTCCACGCTCGCCGCGCTGAAGTCGCCGAAGCTGAAGTACGACCCGCGGTTCAAGACCTTCCTGGACATCGCCGCGAACCCGGACTCCACCACCACTCCCGCCTCGATCAACGGCGGTGTGTACCTGGTGACGATCCAGCAGTTCGGCTACGACTACGAGAGCGGCAAGGTCACCGATCTGAAGGCCGGCCTGAAGAAGACGGCCGCGCAGATCGACACGGACATCGCGCAGGCGAAGTAGCCCATGAGCACGATCACGCCCGCCTCGAAGCGCCGCAGTGCCGGCCTCGCTGCGAAGCAGCGGAAACAGGCACTGCGCACGGCCGCCTTCATGTCGCCCTGGTTGATCGGCTTCGCGGTCTTCTTCGCGTACCCGCTGATCTCGACGGTCTACTTCTCGTTCATGCACTACGACGGCTTCAAGCCGCCGACGTGGAGCGGAACGAAGAACTGGACGTACGTCTTCGAGCACTACCCCCTGTTCTGGCCCGCCCTGCGCAACACCCTGTGGCTGGTCCTCGTCATGGTGACCCTGCGGGTCGTCTTCGGACTCGGTGTGGGGCTGCTCATCACCAAGATCAAGAGCGGCGCGGGGGTCTTCCGCACCCTCTTCTACCTGCCCTACCTGGCCCCGCCGGTCGCGGCGACCATGGCCTTCGCCTTCCTCCTCAACCCCGGTACGGGCCCGGTCAACTCCATCCTGGAGAAGGCGGGTGTCCCGGCACCGGGCTGGTTCAACGACCCGGCCTGGTCCAAGCCGGCCCTGACCCTGCTGGCGCTGTGGGGCATCGGCGACCTGATGGTCATCTTCATGGCCGCGCTGCTCGACGTACCGGCGGAGCAGTACGAGGCGGCGGAGCTGGACGGGGCGTCGGCCTGGCAGCGGTTCCGCTACGTCACCCTGCCGAACATCTCGCCGATCGTGATGTTCGCCGTGGTCACCGGCGTCATCCAGACGATGCAGTACTACACCCAGCCGCTCATCGCCGGGAAGGTCGCCTCGGGCGTGATCCAGGGCGCGGGCACCCAGTTCGAGCCCGGCTACCCGGACAAGTCCACGCTCACCCTCCCCCAGCTCGTCTACAACCTCGGCTTCCAGCGCTTCGACTACGGCTCCGCGTGTGTCGTCGCCCTCGTCCTCTTCGTCCTGTCGATGGTGTTCACCGCGTTCCTGATGCGGCGCCGGGGCGGTCTCATCCAGGCAGGTGACTGACCATGACCCAAGTACTGGACCGGCCGGTGAAGCCGGCACTGCCGGTGTCCGGGGCGGAGCGGACGGCCCGCCGCAGGGCCCTGCTCGAATGGATCGCCGTCCACTCCCTCGGCGTCGCCGCCGCCCTCTTCTTCACGCTCCCCTTCGTGTTCGTGTTCCTGACCTCGCTGATGAGCGACACCCAGGCCCTGAGCCGGGACCTGACCCCGCACACCTGGGAGTGGGGCAACTACCGCAAGGTCTTCGACACCCCCGGCTTCCTGACCTGGTGGAAGAACACGCTGATCTACGCCGGTCTCGGCACCGCCCTGACCGTGGTGTCGTCGATCCCGGTGGCGTACGCGCTGGCGAAGTTCCGCTTCCGGGGCCGCAATCTGTCGCTCATGCTGGTGATCTCGATGATGATGCTGCCGCCGCAGGTGGTCATCATCCCGATGTACCTCTTCTGGGCGAAGCAGCTGGACCTGTCGGGCACGCTGTGGCCGCTGATCATCCCGATGGCGTTCGGGGACGCGTTCTCCATCTTCCTGCTGCGCCAGTTCCTGATGACCATCCCGAACGAGTACGTGGACGCGGCGAAGGTGGACGGCTGCGGCGACCTGCGGACCCTGCTGCGGGTGGTCCTGCCGATGGCGAAGCCGGGCATCGCCGCCGTCGCCCTCTTCCAGTTCTTCTACGCCTGGAACGACTACTTCGGCCCCCAGATCTACGCGTCCGAGAACCCGGGCGCCTGGACGCTGAGTTACGGCCTGGAGTCCTTCAAGGGCGCCCACCACACCGACTGGAACCTCACCATGGCCGCGACCGTGCTGGTCATGGCCCCCGTGATCCTCGTGTTCTTCTTCGCCCAGAAAGCGTTCGTCGAGGGCGTCACGCTCACCGGAGTGAAGGGTTGATCTCTGTATGAAACTCACCGTGGTCGGCGGAGGCTCGACCTACACCCCCGAACTCATCGACGGCTTCGCGCGACTCAGGGACACCCTGCCCATCGAGGAACTCGTGCTGGTGGATCCGGCCGCCGAACGCCTGGAGCTGGTGGGCGGCCTGGCCCGCCGCATCTTCGCCAGGCAGGCTCACCCCGGCCGGATCGTCACGACCGGCGACCTGGACGCGGGGGTCGACGGCGCCGACGCCGTACTGCTCCAGCTCCGTGTCGGCGGGCAGGCGGCCCGCGAACAGGACGAGACCTGGCCGCTGGAGTGCGGCTGCATCGGCCAGGAGACGACCGGCGCGGGGGGCCTGGCCAAGGCGCTGCGCACGGTCCCCGTCGTCCTCGACATCGCCGAACGCGTCCGCCGCGCCAACCCCCGTGCCTGGATCATCGACTTCACCAACCCGGTCGGCATCGTCACCCGCGCCCTGCTCCAGGCGGGCCACCGGGCGGTGGGCCTGTGCAACGTGGCGATCGGCCTGCAGCGCAAGTTCGCGGCGCTGCTGGGCACCGACCCGAAGGACGTCCACCTCGACCACGTCGGCCTGAACCACCTCACCTGGGAGACGGGGGTACGCCTCGGCGGCCCCGAGGGCGCGAACGTCCTGCCCAAGCTGCTGGCCGAGCACGGCGACGCCGTCGCCGACGACCTGCGCCTGCCGCGCCCCCTCCTGGACCGCCTCGGCGTGGTCCCCTCGTACTACCTGCGCTACTACTACGCCCACGACGAGGTCGTACGGGAACTGGGCACCAAGCCGTCCCGGGCGGCGGAGGTCGCGGCGATGGAACGCCGGCTGCTGGCGATGTACGGCGATCCGTCCCTGGACGAGAAGCCGGAGCTGCTCGCCAAGCGGGGCGGCGCCTTCTACTCGGAGGCGGCGGTGGACCTGGCGGCGGCCCTGCTGCGCGGAGCCGGAAGCCCGTACCAGGTGGTGAACACGCTCAACAGGGGCACGCTGCACTTCCTGCCGGACGACGCGGTGATCGAGGTGCAGGCGGCGGTGGGCCCGGCGGGACCCGTGCCGCTGCCGGTGCCCGAGCTGGACCCCCTGTACGCGGGTCTGGTGGCGAACGTGACCGCCTACGAGGAGCTGGCTCTGGAGGCGGCCCTGCGCGGCGGCCGGGACCGGGTCTTCCGGGCCCTCCTGGCGCACCCGTTGATCGGCCAGTACGCGTACGCCGACGCCCTCACCGACCGGCTGGTCGCGCACAACCGGGAGCACCTCGCGTGGGTCTGACCGCACCTGACACCGCGCGTGTCCTCGCCATCGACGCGGGCAACAGCAAGACCGACGTGGCCGTGGTCACCGCCGCCGGGGAGGTGCTGGCCACGGCCCGCGGCGGTGGCTTCCGCCCGCCCGCGGTGGGTGTGGCGGCGGCCGTGGAGGCCCTGGCCGCCCCGGTGGCGCGGGCCTTCGCGGACGCGGGCGTCGGCTCCGTCTCGCATGTCTCGGCCTGTCTGGCCAACGCGGATCTGCCGGTGGAGGAGGAGCAGTTGGCGGCCGCACTGCACGCGCGCGCGTGGGGCGCGTCGGTGGAGGTGCGCAACGACACCTTCGCGATCCTGCGGGCGGGCGTGGCCGAGCCCCGGGGCGTCGCCGTGGTGTGCGGCGCCGGCATCAACTGCGTCGGCATGCGCCCCGACGGCCGCACCGCCCGCTTCCCCGCGGTAGGCCGTATCTCCGGCGACTGGGGCGGCGGCTGGGCCCTGGCGGAGGAGGCGCTGTGGCACGCGGCCCGCGCGGAGGACGGCCGCGGCGAGCCGACCGCCCTGGCCCGCACCCTGCCCGCCCACTTCGGCCTGCCGTCCATGTACGCGCTGATCGAGGCACTGCACCTGGAACACGTGGAGAACGACCGCCGGCACGAACTGACTCCGGTCCTCTTCGAGACGGCCGCGCAGGGCGACGCCGTGGCGCGCTCGGTCGTGGACCGGCTGGCCGAGGAGGTGACGACGATGGCCACGGTGGCCCTGACCCGGCTGGACCTGCTCGCCGAGGAGACCCCGGTCCTGCTCGGCGGCAGTGTCCTGACCGCGGGCCATCCCCAGCTCGATGACGGCATCCGCGCCCTGCTGGCCGCCCGCGCCCCGAAGGCGGACGTCCGGGTGGTGTCGGCGGGCCCGGTGCTGGGGGCGGCCCTGCTGGGCCTGGACCGGCTGGGGGCGGGCGTGCAGGCGCAGGAACGGGCGCGCGGCCACTGGGAGAAGAGGCGTGAGCCGTTCGGCGCCGGTGTCCGCCTCGCCCGGACCGGCCCCGCCCGCACCGACGGCCGGACCGCCGAGTGAGGCCCGGGCAGGGGGCCGAGTAGTCTGCGGGGGCCGAGGCGCCGTACGTGCCTCGGCCCCCGCGGTGCGCCGCCCGGGGAACCGATCACCCGCAACCGGCGTGTTCCTCACCGGGGGGTGGTGCGCCACGCCCCTCGCGCCGTAGGTTGCGCTGCGATCCGATCAAGATCGAGTGAAGGCCGGTGCGGATGCCGGTCCGGGCGGCGATACTTGGCGGCGAACGGATGACCATGGGGGAGGTCAAGTGACACACCCGCCGACGAGCAGCGCGGCACCACCGGTCGGCCCCGCCGTGCCCACGGTCCCCGCCCAGCCCGGCCGCGCGCCGGTCCCCCCGGCCGTCTCCCCCGCCTCCCCCGCGCCGCCCACCCGCCGCACCGCCTTCGCCGAGGGCGCCGACCGGCTGCGTGCCGCCGCGACCACCGAGCCGGGGCGGCTGCGGCTCATCGGAGCCGTGCTCGCCCTGCTCGTCGTCGCGTTCGGGGCGGTCACCGCCTGGCAGACCTCCGAGCGGGCTGCCGCCGCCGACGACGTGCTGCACAGCAGCCAGCCGCTCAGCTCGGGCGCCGCCGACATCTACCGTTCCCTGGCGGACGCCAACACGGCCGCCTCCAGCGGCTTCCTGGCCGGCGGGCAGGAGAGCGCGGACTCCCGTACCCGGTACGAGCAGGACATCCGGACGGCCGCCGCCGGGCTCGTCACGGCCGCCGCCAACGCGGCTCCCGGCTCGCCCTCCGAAGCGACGATCAGCAAGCTGAACGGGCTGCTGCCCGAGTACAAGGGGCTGATCGAGCGCGCCCGCACCTACAACCGGCAGGGATATCCCGTCGGCGGCGCGTATCTGCGCTACGCGAACGACAAGATGCAGAAGCAGATGCTCCCGGCGGCGGAGGACCTCTACACCAAGGAGAACCAGCGGCTGGACGCCGACTACGGGGACGCGACGCCGTATCCCTGGGCGGCCATCGCGCTCGGCGTGCTCGCCCTGGCCGCCCTCGGCTCGGCCCAGCACCGCACCTACCGGCGCACCAACCGCGTGCTCAACCACGGCCTGGTGGCCGCCACCACCGCCACCGCGGTGGTCCTGCTGTGGCTGGTCGTCGGGCATGCGGTCGCACGCTCCGGCCTCAACGGCTCGTACCAGCACGGCGTCCGTTCGCTGAACTACCTGCACGACGCCCGGATCGCCTCCCTGAAGGCCCGCGGCAACGAGAACCTGAGCCTGGTGGCGCGCGGCGCCGAGACCGTCACGGTCGGCGGCCGGCAGTACGACGCGTACTACTACGCCTTCGACACGGACATGGCCGCGCTCGGCAAGGGCCTGACCGAGGCCGAGAAGCTCGCCGACGACCAGTCGGGCACCAAGCCGGTCAAGGCGGCCGAGGGCAACATGACGGTGTGGAAGCAGCGGCACGCCTCGGCCCGCACCGAGGACGAGAACGGCAACTACCAGCAGGCGCTGGACAAGGTGATCGGTGCCGAGGGCGCGACCGGTGAGTGCTTCGACAGCGTCGACCACAATCTCCGCCGGGCCATCGACCACGAGCAGGCCGAGTTCCAGCAGGCCGCCGGGGACGGGCGGGACGCGATGACCGGGCTGCCCGTCGGTGCCGCCGTCCTGGCGGTGCTCGGCGCCGCGGGCGCGGTCGCCGGCATAGGGCGCAGGCTTTCGGAGTACCGGTGACAGGGGGCAGGACGATGTACGCAGCACGTGCACGGGCCTCCCTGAGAGGCTGGGGCGGGGTCGGCGCGATGGCGGTGCTGTGCGCGCTCGCGATGGCGTTCGTCCTGCTGCTGCCGCAGACCCAGGCGGCCCGGCAGACCGCGAACACGTCCGGCCCGGGAGTGGCGAACGGCAGCCAGGCGCGCGCCGACTCCTGCAAGGACTCCGACGCGCAGGACCGGACGCTGTCGCCGTCCGGCGCCGACGGCCCCACCATCGACGCCATCAAGGCCCGCACGGGCGCCAGGCGCAAACTGGTCGTCGGCGTCGACCAGAACAGCTACCACTGGGGCTACCGCAACCCGAACACCGAGGGTGCGCAGCTGGAGGGCTTCGACATCGACCTCGTCCACCGGATCGCCCAGGACATCCTCGGTGACCCGGACGCGGTGCAGTTCAAGGCCATCCCGACCAGCCAGCGCATCTCCGCGATCCAGGACGGCCGGGTCGACATGGTCGTGCGCACGATGACCATCACCTGCCAGCGGCTCGACGATGTCGCCTTCTCCGCCCCCTACTTCAAGACCGGGCAGCAGGTGCTCGCGCCCAAGTCGTCCTCCGTCACGGGCTACAACGACACCCTCGCACACAAGAGGATCTGCACGGCCTCCGGTTCCACCGCCTACGGAAAACTCAAGGCGGACCGGGACAGGAGCAGCCTGCCCTCCTCGACCGACATCTCCACCACCGTCCCGAACCAGCTCGACTGCCTGGTCCGGCTCCAGCTCGGCGAGGTCGACGCGGTGGTCACCGACGGCGCGCTCGCCGCGAGCCAGGCCGCCCAGGACCCGACGGTCGAGCTGAAGGGCGAGGCGTTCACCACCGAGTACTACGGCGTGGCGATGAAGAAGGACGCCTCCGATCTGGTACGCCGCGTCAACCGCATCCTCGTGGACTACCGCTCGAACGGCTGGCAGGCGTCGTACGACACCTGGTTGTCGGCCACACTGGGAAAGGACTCGGGACCGTCCAAGCCGCCCGCGCCCCGCTATCTGCGCACGAGCTGACCCCCGTCCCGACCCCATCCCCGTCCCAGGCCAACCACACAGCAGCGAGAGGTGATCGATGGGCGTCACGGACCCCGCCGGGCCGGTGATGGACCGGGACGAGGTGGACCGTGCGCTGGCGCGGCTCGGCCAGGAGCACGAGGCGATCGAGACCTCCCTGCTCGCGCTGCAGGACCACGCGGGCCGCAGACTCCTCGAGGGTGCCGCCCTGACCGGCGTCACCGAGGAGCGCTGGAAGGCCGCCGAGGCGTCGATCACCCTGCTGTGGGCGTACTTCGACGCGTACACGGCCGCGCTGCGCTCCGCCCGGGAGATCCGCGCCCGGCGCCGCTGGTCCAGCCGCGAGGACCTGGTGGAGCTGACCGAGCTGCTGCGCGGCGCGTCCGTCACCGTGCCCGGTGGCGCCGTCCCCACGGCGGCCGGAAGGCTCAGCGAGAGCTTCTCGCTGAGCACCCTGGTCGAGCGGATGAACGAGCTGTACGCGTCCTCGCTGGACATGGTGGTCACCGCCGACGGGGTCTGGTCGGCGTTGCCCGCGCGGATCGATCTGCTCGCCGCGGAGCTGCAGCGCACCCGCACGCTCGCGCACTCCGTCGGCGTGCGCCCCGGGGAGCACCCGGCGGGCGACGACCTGGAGCGCATCACCCGCACGCTGACCAGGCTGCGCGCGGAGGTGATCTCGGACCCGCTCGCCTTCTGGGTGCCGGCCGCGGGCAGTTCGGCGCCCGGCGGCGGCCGGCCGGACACCACGGTGTACGACCGTGAGGCGCGTGCCCTGGAGGACGTGCGGCGGGAGATCGACGCCGTGCTGACGGTCCGCCAGGACGCGGAGACACGGCTGATCCGGCTGCGGGACGTGCTCTCCCGCGCCGACCGCACCCTCGCCGAGGCGCGCACCGCGCGCGGTGAGGTGCTGGCGAAGATCGCGGCGACCGAGGTGCCGGTGGTCAGCGGCCCGCCGACCGCCCTGCAGGAGCAGCTGGCGACGGCCGCCGAGTACCGGCGGCAGGCGCAGTGGCACCGGCTGTCCCCGCTGCTGGAGTCCCTGGAGCAGAAGGCGGAGGACGAACTGCTGCGCGCCCGCGAGTCGTTGACGGCGGTCACCGCGCCGCTCGCGGTCCGCGCCGAGCTGCGCGGCCGGCTCGACGCGTACAAGGCGAAGGTCGCCCGGCACGGGCTCGCCGAGGACCCGCTGCTGGTCGAGCGGTACGACGCGGCCCGGCGCATGCTGTGGAGCGCGCCCTGCGACCTGCGGGTGGCCGAACAGGCCGTGCTGCGCTACCAGCAGGCGGCCGCCGAACAGCTCGGCGCCCCGAGAGTTCCCCACCAGGGCGGGCCCGAAGACCGTAGGAGTGAGTCGTCATGAGTCAGGCACAGCAGACGTGCCAGCGGCCGGGCTGCGAGGGGGCGTACGAGGACGTCGGCGGCGGTGAGCTGTACTGCGACACCTGCGGCCTCGCGCCCGTGGTCTCCGCGGGCGGCATGGTCGGCTCGTCGCCCACCGGGATCACCGGGGGCGGCAAGGGGTCGGCGAGCAGCGGCAGTTCGCGCAGTGCGCGCACCTCCTCCCAGTCGTCCAGGTCACGGCGCTCGGTCTCGGGACGGCTGTCCCGCTCCCTGTCGGGCAGGTCCAGCGGCCGCTCGGTGTCGGTGCGCAGCTCCGGTTCGTCCTCGGGCGCCTCCACGCGCGGCCGGCTCGGCGCCGGGCTGGTCACGGTGCCTCAGGTGCCGCGGCCCGACCCGCGCGCGATGGTGCTGGAGAACCCGGAGGTGCCCGAGCGGAAGCGGTTCTGCTCACGGTCCGACTGCGGGGCTCCCGTCGGCCGGGCCCGGGGGGAGATGCCGGGACGCACGGAGGGGTTCTGCACCAAGTGCGGACACCCGTACTCCTTCGTACCGAAGCTGAAGGCCGGGGACATCGTGCACGGCCAGTACGAGGTCGCGGGCTGTCTCGCGCACGGCGGCCTGGGCTGGGTCTACCTCGCCGTGGACCGGGCGGTCTCGGACCGGTGGGTGGTGCTCAAGGGTCTGCTGGACACCGGCGACCAGGACGCCATGGCGGCGGCGATCTCCGAGCGGCGGTTCCTCGCGGAGATCGAGCACGCCAACATCGTGCGCATCTACAACTTCGTGGAGCACCTCGACCAGCGCACCGGCTCCCTCGACGGCTACATCGTCATGGAGTACGTCGGCGGCAAGTCGCTCAAGGAGATCGCCAACGACCGCCGCACCCCGGACGGACGCCGGGATCCGCTGCCGGTGGAGCAGGCGTGCGCGTACGGCATCGAGGCCCTGGAGGCACTCGGTCACCTGCACAGCCGCAACCTGCTGTACTGCGACTTCAAGGTCGACAACGCCATCCAGACCGAGGACCAGCTCAAGCTGATCGACATGGGCGCGGTGCGCCGCATGGACGACGACGAGTCGGCGATCTACGGCACGGTGGGCTACCAGGCGCCCGAGGTGGCCGAGGTCGGCCCGTCGGTGGCGAGCGACCTGTACACGGTGGGCCGTACCCTCGCGGTGCTCACCTTCGACTTCCAGGGCTACACGAACGTCTTCCTGGACTCCCTGCCCGACCCGGACAACATCGAGGTCTTCCGCCGCTACGAGTCCTTCTACCGGCTCCTGGTCCGCGCCACCGACCCCGACCCGGCCCGCCGCTTCGCCTCCGCGCAGGAGATGTCCGAGCAGCTGACCGGTGTGCTCCGGGAGGTCGTCTCGCTGCAGACCGGTCACGCGCGGCCCGCGCTGTCAACGCTGTTCGGGCCCGAAGTGAAGGTCACCGACACGGAGTTGTTCCCGAAGCTGGACGGCGACGTGTCGCAGCTGGGTGCACGGCCGGCCCGAGGCGGCACTCCCACCGCACCCGCGCTTCCCCCGGCGTCCCTCGTCAAGCCCGTCGACACCCTGGCCGCCGCCCTCGCCCTGCCCGTCCCGCTGGTCGATCCGGGCGACCCCAACGCGGGCTTCCTGGCGGGGCTGATGGCGTCCGCGCCGGCCGAGCTGATCAGCGCGCTGGACGCGGCGCCGGTACGGACCGTGGAGACCCGGCTGCGGCAGATCCGCGCCCGGCTGGAGAGCGGCGACCACGAGGCCGCGCTGATGTCCCTCACCAAGCTGGAGGAGGAGCGGCCCGACGACTGGCGAGTGGTGTGGTACCGGGGCGTGGCCGCCCTGGTCACCGGCGACTTCGAGGGCGCCGCGCTCTCCTTCGACGCGATCTACGACGCCTTCCCGGGCGAGGCCGCGCCCAAGCTGGCGCTCGGCCTGTGCGCGGAGGTGCTGGGCCAGCTGGACAACGCCGCCGAGTACTACGGCCTGGTCTGGTCGACCGACCCGAGCTTCGTGAGCGCCGCCTTCGGGCTTGCCCGGGTGCAGCTCGCGGCCGGGGACCGGCGGGCCGCCGTGCGCACGCTGGAGTCGGTGCCGGAGTCGTCCATCCACTACACGGCCGCCCGGGTCGCCGCCGTGCGGGCCCGGCTCAGACAGCGCACGCCGACCGCCGGTGACCTGGCGTTCGCGGACGATCTGAGCGCCGCCGCAGGCCAGGTCGAGGCATTGCAGGCGTACGGTCTGGACCCGGCCCGGCGCGAGCAGTTGTCGGCGGAAGTGCTCGGCAGCGCGCTGGACTGGATACTCTCCGGAGGCCAGGGCAGCGACCGGCCCGCCACCGGTGGACGGGAGCTGCTGGGCAGCGGTCTGGACGAGCGGGGTCTCCGCTTCGGCCTGGAGCGCTCGTACCGCACGCTGGCCCGGCTGGCGCCCGGCGGCGAGGAGAGGATCGAACTGGTGGAACGGGCGAACCGTTACCGCCCCCGGACGTGGGTGTAGTTGATGTCGCAGATGCCCCAGCAGGCCGCACTGTCGAAGTGCCCGAGCTGCGCGGAGCCGCTCGAGTCGGGTGACCTCTTCTGCGGCGCGTGCGGATACGACCTTTCGGTGGTGCCCGCCCCGCCGCAGGACCATCCGACGCTGACCATGACCGGTTCCCCGGCGCCCGGGGACGGCGTCGACTGGCCCGCCCCCGAGCCGGGCGGCTCCGGCGGCACCCCGCCCTCGGCGCATCTGCCGACGGACCTGCCGGGCACCGACTCGGGCGGCAAGCCGCTGCACTCCGAGGAGTCGGCCGCGCGCGGTGTGCGCTTCGACCGGCCCGACGAGCCCGACGACTACCCGCTGCAGGCACCGGACCCGCGGGCGGCCGCTCCTGCCGCACCGGACGGCCCGGACGGCCCGGACGGCCCCTCCGGCCCGGACGATCCCGCGAAGGTCTGCGTGGCCTGCCGGGCGGGCCGGGTGGACAGCGACGGCTATTGCGAGAACTGCGGGCACGCCCAGCCCCGCGAACGCGACCACATGGAGCGGGAGTCGGGCCCGGTCGCCGCGGTCAGCGACCGCGGGCTGCGCCATCACCGCAACGAGGACGCCTTCACCGTCGGCCACACCGTACTGCCCGACGGATCGCCGGCCTCCCTCGCGATCGTGTGCGACGGGGTGTCCTCGGCGACCCGCCCGGACGAGGCCTCGACGGCCGCCTCGCAGGCGGCCGGTGACACCCTGCTGGCCGCCCTGCCTCGCGGCACGCACCCGCAGACGGCGTTGCACGAGGCGATCGTCGCCGCCGCGCAGGCCGTCAACGCCCTGGCCGAGGAGCCCGCTTCGGCCGGCGAGCAGGCCCCGCACCAGAACGCCCCGGCCTGCACCATCGTCGGCGCGGTGGTCACCTCGGGGCTGCTGGTGGTCGGCTGGGTCGGCGACAGCCGCGCCTACTGGGTGCCGGTGGACCGCAGCGCGCCCCCGGCCCGGCTGACCGAGGACGACTCCTGGGCCGCGCAGATGGTCGCGGCGGGCCTGATGAGCGAGGCCGAGGCGTACGCCGACGAGCGCGCCCACGCGATCACCGGCTGGCTCGGCGCGGACGCCTACGAACTGGAGCCGCACACCGCGTCCTTCAAGCCCGACCGGCCCGGTGTCGTGGTGGTGTGCACCGACGGCCTGTGGAACTACGCGGAGACGGCCGAGGAGATGTGCGAGGCCGTCCCGCCGGACGCGGCCGACCGGCCGCTGCACAGCGCCCGGGTTCTGGTCGGGCACGCCCTGGACGGCGGGGGCCACGACAACGTAACAGTGGCCGTCCTGCCGTTCCCGGCCCCGTCCCAGGGGGCAGGATCGGCCTGAGGCCGCACACACGGGGAAGTCTCGACGAACCGGAGGGGACCGGTCCGTCATCGTCGCCGCCCCGCTTGGCCGGGGTGTTTCAGGGGGATGTGAGCAAGCATGGCCAACTTCTCGAAGCCGAACGTGCCGCAGTTCTCGGTGGACGTCTACCAGAACGAGTACCTGCCGGAGGGCGGCCGCGAGGTCAACGCGATCGTCACGGTCACGGCGACCGGCGGCGGCACGATCGGCAGCGCCGTCGCGTCGCACGTGTACACGCCGGGCCACGGCCCCTCCGCCGCGGTGGCGATCATGGTCGACTGCTCGGGTTCCATGGACTACCCGCCGACCAAGATGCGCAACGCCCGCGACGCCACGGCCGCCGCGATCGACACCCTGCGCGACGGCGTGCACTTCGCGGTGATCGGCGGCACCCATGTCGCCAAGGAGGTCTACCCGGGCGGCGGGCGGCTCGCGGTCGCCGACGCCACCACCCGCGAGCAGGCCAAGCAGGCACTGCGCCGGCTCAGCGCGGGCGGCGGTACGGCCATCGGCACCTGGCTGCGGCTCGCCGACCGGCTGCTGTCCTCGGCGGACGTCGGCATCCGGCACGGCATCCTGCTCACCGACGGCCGTAACGAGCACGAGTCGCCGGAGGACCTGCGGGCGGCGCTGGACGAGTGCGCCGGGCGGTTCACCTGTGACGCGCGCGGCGTGGGCACCGACTGGGAAGTGAAAGAAGTCACAGGGATCGCCTCCGCGCTGCTCGGCAGCGCCGACATCGTCGCCGACCCCGCGGGCCTTGCCGCCGACTTCACGCAGATGATGGAGACGGCGATGGGCAAGGAGGTCGCCGACGTCGCCCTGCGGGTGTGGACACCGGTCGGCACGACCATCAGGTTCGTCAAGCAAGTGGCGCCCACCGTGGAGGAGTTGACCGGTCGGCGGACGGAGGCCGGGCCGCGTGCCGGGGACTATCCGACCGGCTCCTGGGGCGACGAGTCCCGCGACTACCACCTGTGCGTCGAGGTGCCGTCGGCCGGTCTCGGCCAGGAGATGCTGGCCGCCAGGGTGTCGCTGGTCGTGCCGCAGCCTGGGGGCACCACCGGCTCGGGCGCAGCCGGGAGCGGGGCAGGCACGGCGCAGAACCTCGGTGCGCAGGGCCTGGTGAGAGCGGTGTGGACCGACGACATGACCGCCTCGACCTCGATCAACCCGCAGGTCGCCCACTACACCGGGCAGGCCGAACTGGCACAGGTCATCCAGCAGGGGATCGACCTTCGCAAAGCGGGCGATTTCGATGGCGCAACGGCCAAACTGGGGCGCGCTGTTCAGCTGGCGAGTGCCTCGGGGAACGCGGATACTGCGAAACTGCTTGCGAAGGTGGTGGACGTGGTCGATGCCGCGACAGGTACTGTGCGGTTGAAGACGAAGGTCGCGGAGGCCGATGAAATGACCCTCGAGACCCGGTCCACAAAGACTGTTCGTGTAAAGAAGTGACCCTGCAGTACAGCGCAGGACGCTGCAGGACACCGCAAGACATCCAGGAAGAGATCCGGACCTCCGGAGGACCCTCAGGAGAAGGGGAAGCGCCGACATGCCGACCTGCCCGAACGGACACCAGTCGGGTTCCGACGACTGGTGCGAGGTGTGCGGTCACCGCATGGCCGGTGCCGTACCTCCGCCCCCTCCGCCGCCGCCCCCGACAGCCGGCGGCTACGGCTTCCCGCCGCCGCAGGGCGCCCAGCCCGGCGGCCGTCCGCAGGCGGCCGGTGCGCCCGAGCCGGAGCTGTGCCCGCAGTGCCGCACGCCCCGTGAGGGCGGCGCGCCGTTCTGCGAGGAGTGCCGGTGGAACTTCCTGACCAACACCGCCACCTCGTACACGCCGGCCGCCCCGCGCCCGCCGCAGCCCCGTTTCGAGCCGCCGAGCTCGACGTACGGCGGCGGCGGTGACGCGTTCGAGTACCACGGCTCGCGGCCCTCTCAGGTGAACCGGCCCGCCGAGCCGATCCCGTCCTTCGGCAGCGAGCCGTCGGGCCCGACGCCGTTCGCCGGCGAGCGCGGCCCGTCCGGCCCGCCGCCCACCTCGGGCGGCCCGGGTGGTGCGGGTGCCTTCGGCGGGCAGCGTCCGCCCGGCCCTCCGTCGGGCTTCGGCGGCGGCCAGGGACAGGGCCCCGGCGGCCCTGGTGGTCCCGGCGGTCCGTCGGGCTTCGGCGGCGGGCAGGGACAGGGCCCGGGCGGTCCCGCACCCTTCGGCCACGAGCCCTCCGGTCCGGCACCCTTCGGCCGTGAGCCCTCCGGTCCCGGTGGTCCCGGCGGCCCGTCCGGCTTCGGCGGCGGCCAGGGACAGGGCCCCGGCGGTCCCGCACCCTTCGGCCACGAGCCCTCCGGTCCCGGTGGTTTCGGCGGTCCCGGTGCGCCCGGCCCTTCCGGCTACGGCGCAGACCCCTCCCGTCCCGTTCCGCCGCCGCCCGGGCCGACCCCGTCCGCCGGTCCCGGCGGTGCCCCGCAGGCCTTCCAGCCCTCGGGCCCGCCCGCGCCGCCCGCCTTCCCGCAGGAGACCGGCCGGCCCCCGGCCGGCGGCCCGTCCTTCGGCGGCGGTGACGACGACTGGGTGATCTCCCCGCCGTCGTCCGCCCATCCCGCCGGCGGCCCGGGTGGTCCCGGAGGTCCCGGCGGCGGCCAGGGCGGTGGCTACGGCTATCCGCAGCCCGGCGCCACGCAGGCCCCTCCCGGACCCGGCTTCCGGCCGGCCCCGCAGGGGCCGGTCACCTGGACGGCGACCATCGGCCCGGACCGCGAGTACTTCATGGCGATGATGCATCGCTCCGGCCCCGAGGCCACCGGCCTCAACCTCCCCGCGTACTCGCCCGAGCAGCAGCGCACGCTCACCGGCAACCAGGTCACCATCGGCCGCCGCCGGCACTCCACCGGTGACACCCCCGACATCGACCTGTCGGTGCCGCCGGAGGACCCGGGCGTCTCGCACCAGCACGCCGTGCTGGTCCAGCAGCCGGACGGCACCTGGGCGGTCGTCGACCAGAACTCGACGAACGGCACCACGGTCAACGGCTCGGACGAGCCGATCCAGCCGTTCGTGCCCGTGCCGCTGCAGGACGGCGACCGGGTGCACGTCGGCGCCTGGACCACGATCACCGTCCGCCGGGGCTGACCCGCCGGAAGCAGGCAGGTCCGGCGGAAACGGTCAGGGCCAGGGCCTTTCTTCCGGATCGGGCCGGCTTCCGGTGACGGCGCCTTTCGCCCCCGGCAGGATCCGAAGGAGAGGCCCTAGGGGAGGGGCCAGGTGTACGGCCCCTCCGGGTCGTCCAGCCAGGCCCACACCTGCTCGCCGCCCGCGGTGACGCCGTACCGCTCGCGCTGCGGCCTGCCCTCGCCCCGCCACAACGCGTAGGCCTCCTGCGGGTCCAGGCTGCCCCGGGTCAGGGCCAGCAGGAAACGGAACGTCTCCTGCCCGCGGGCGTCGCCGGGCAGCCCGGCCAGGCACACCGCCCCGGGTTCCGCCCGGCCCGTGCCGCGCAGCGGCACGAAGTACGCGGGCGAGGGCAGGAACCGGCCCTCGGCGTGCCCGGCGTCCCGGACGGTGAGGACGAGCAGCCCGGTGGCCATCGGCGTCAGGATGACGGCCCCCGGACGGCACTGGGCGAGCCAGACCCAGGGCACCGTGGGCAGCGTGCACGTGGCGATGATCCGGTCGAACGGGGCGCGCCCGGGCACCCCACGGGCGCCGTCGCCGGTGACGACGACCGGGTGGTAGCCGGCCGCGGCCAGGTGCTGCCGGGCCGCATCGGTGATCTCCGGTTCCAGGTCGACGGTGGTGACGAGATCGTCGTCGCGGAGCCGGTGGGCGAGCAGGGCCGCGTTGTAGCCGCTGCCGGCGCCCACCTCCAGGACCCGGTCGCCGTCCTCGACCCCCAGGGCGACCAGCATCCGCGCCATCAGCGAGGGCTGGCTGGCGGAGGAGAGCAGCTCGCCGTCGCGCAGCAGGGTGGCCAGCGGGGTGTCGGCGTAGGCGCCGTGCAGCCAGCGCTCCCGGGCCCGGGGATCCGGGCTCTCTCCCCAGCGGCGTTCGTAGCCGCCCTGGACGCCGACGTAGTAGGAGGGCACGAACAGATGACGGGGTACCTCCGCGAACGCCTCGCGCCACACCGGGTCCTCGTCCCAGACGCCCTCGGCGCCGATCTCCCGCACGAGCGCGGACCGCGCCGCGGCGGCGAGTGACTCGGTCTCCGGGTCGTAGGGGCCCATACACCCACAGTAGGGTCGAACACGGGCTGCCGGCCCGGGCCGACGGACCGGACCTGAGCCTTGAGTCCTGGGTCACCCGGTCTGAGACCATGGACGGGTGAGAGAGATTCGGCGCGGCACGCTTCAGGAGCAGACCTTCTACGAGCAGGTCGGCGGGGAGGAGACCTTCCGCCGGCTCGTCCACCGTTTCTACGAGGGCGTCGCCGAGGACCCGCTCCTTCGGCCGATGTACCCGGAGGAGGACCTGGGCCCGGCCGAGGAGCGGCTGACCCTGTTCCTCATCCAGTACTGGGGAGGCCCCACCACCTACAGCGACAACCGCGGCCACCCCCGTCTGCGGATGCGGCACGCCCCGTTCACCGTGGACCGGGCCGCGCACGACGCCTGGCTGAGGCACATGCGGGCGGCCGTCGACGAGCTGGGACTCTCCGAGGACCACGAGCGCACGCTGTGGAACTACCTGACGTACGCGGCCCAGTCGATGGTGAACACTCCCGAGTGACCACCTCGGGGTGAACACCGCGGGTGACCGCACCCGACTGACCAACTGAACGCCGGATTCCGGTCGCACCACGCCGGAATCCGGTCACGATCCGGTATAGACCGGTCAACAACCGCTTACCCGCGGCCGTCCCCCTCTGCCAGCATCGCCCAAAGATCTGGCAGAGATTCTGGAAGGGGCTCCGGAGAGGATTCCGGAGGTCCGGACGACACGGGGGCCGGATGACGGGGTTGGTCGTCTCACGCGCGCGGGCACACCGGCTGCTGCTCGGTTCCGCGCTGCTCACGGTGCTGCTGACCACCGCGGTACTGGCGACGCTCACGGCGTACTCGGGTGCGATCGGCGATGCGGCGCTGCGCCAGGTGCTGAACTCCCCGCGCAACGCGGCCGCCACGGCGCTCGTCGTCAAGGCCGACGTACCGGCCGGGCAGCGCGCCGCCGCCGACACCGCCGTACGGCAGGGCGCCCGGAAGACCTTCGACGGGCTGCCGGTGACCGTACGGACGCTGCGCCGCTCGGGGCCGTACGCGCTGCCCCGCTCCGTGCAGCCGCCGGCCGAGCGAGCGGGCGACCCGGATCTGACGTACTTCGCGGTGCTGGACCCCACGCAGGTCCGGCCGACCGCCGGCCGGCTCCCGCGCCCGGCCTCGGACGAGGTCGAGGTGGCCCTCCCCCGGGCCGCCGCCCGGCCGCTCGGGCTCGCGCCCGGCGACCGCCTCACCCTCGTCGACCGGCTCGGCGGCCACGCGGTCCGGGTGCGCATCAGCGGGCTGTACCGCCCCGTCGCCACGGACGCGCCGTACTGGCAACTGGACGACCTGCTCGGCCGCGGGGTGAAGAAGTCCGGCTTCACGACGTACGGGCCGCTGCTCACCGATCCGTCGGTCCTCACCGGCGGGCGGGTGAGCGCCGGTCCGACGGCCTGGCTGGCGTCGGCCGGCTTCGGCTCGGTGACGACCGGGCGGATCGGGGCGCTGAGGGGAGCGGCGCGGGCGGGGAGCGACGCGCTGCGCTCGTCCGGCGCCCTGCGCGGGGCGACGGCGGCGACGACGTCGCTGCCGGAGATCCTGGACCGGGCCGACCGCTCGCTGCTCGTCGCCCGCTCCACCCTGCTGATCGTCGCGCTCCAGCTGGTGCTGCTCGCCGGGTACGCGCTGCTGCTGGCGGCCCGGCTGCTGGGCGGCGAACGGGCGGCCGAGAACCGGTTGTTGAGAGCCCGTGGCGCCTCGCGCGCCCGGATCGCGGGCTTCGCCCTGGCCGAGTCCCTGCTGCTGGCCCTCCCCGCGGCCGTCTGCGCGCCCCTGCTCGCCGGCCCCCTCACCGCCCTCCTGACCGCCCACGGCCCCCTGGCCCGTCTCGGCCTCCCTCTGCGCCTCCCGCCCGCCGGCAGCCCGGGCGTCTGGCTGACGGCGGCCGCGACGGCCCTGGGCTGCGCACTGATGGTGGCGGTGCCGGCGCCGACCGGGGCCGAGGCGGAACAGCCACGCCGCAGGCGGCTCAAGTTCCTCTCGCGGCAAGGGAGTTCGGCAGTCCTGCGCACCGGCGCCGACCTCGGGCTGCTCGTCGTGGCCGGGGTGGCGTACTGGCAGGTGCGGCGGCAGGACTCCGGTGGTGTCGCGGCCGACCGGTCGGGAGTCCTCGGAGTGGATCCGCTGCTGGTGTCCGCGCCAGCGCTGGCACTGCTCGCCGGGACCGTGCTGACGTTACGGCTGCTGCCGCCGGTGGCCCGGCTCGCGGAGCGGGGGGCGGCGGCCGGGCGGGGGCTGCCGATGGCGCTGGCCGGCTGGCAGTTCAGCCGCCGTACCGCACGGCAGGCGGGCCCGGTGCTGCTGCTCGTGCTCGCCGTCGCCCTCGGCATGCTGGCCGTGGGGCAGGCGTCCTCCTGGGACCGCTCGCAGGACGACCAGGCCGACTTCCGTGCCGGGACGCCGGTGCGGGTGCTGTCCGCGGGCGACGGCGGTCTCGGCCGTACGGACCGGTACGCGGCCCTTCCACAGGTACGCGGGGCCGTCCCCGCCGTACGTGCGGACGAGCCGCTGTCCGGCGACCGCACGGCCACCGTGCTGGCCGTGGACACCGCGCACGCGGGGGAGGCGATGCTGATGCGCCCGGACCTGGCGGACGTACCGGTGAAGCCGCTGATCGCCGCGCTCGCCCCGAAGGAGTCCCCGGCCGGGACCGGCGTGCCGGCGCACACCGCGCGGCTGCGGCTGACGGCGAGCCTGCGCAGCTCGACCGGTCCCGGCACGACCGCCGACGTCACGGCCACGCTGGAGGACCGCTACGGGGTGCCGTACCAGCTGCCGCTCGGGCAGCTCCCCGCCGACGGCCGCCCGCACACCCTCGCCCTCGACCTCACCTCCTCCCCCGGCCCGGTGACCCTCACCGCACTCCAGCTGGACATGACCCAGCCCGCCGGGCGCGCCGAGCAGCACCGGCTCACCGTCCGGGACCTGACCGCCGTGGCGGCCGACGGGACCGAGCGCCCGCTCGCGCTGCCCGCCTCCTGGACCACGGCCGCGCAGACCGGCGGCGCCGCCGTCACCACCCCGGCCACCAGCCCCACCCGGCCCCGCGTCGTCTCCACCCGCCCGCTGACCGTCTCCTACCGCACCGGATACCTCCCGGACGCGGACATCTGGACGATCGCCACCCTGTCCGTCCAGCTCCAGGTGGCGCGGCCCGCGCCCCCCGAGGTGCGGGCCGTCGCGACCGACCGCTTCCTGGACTCGGCGGGCGCCCGCCCCGGGCAGCGCGTGGACGTGGTGATCGACGGCCAGAGCCTGCCGGTGCGCCTCGTCCGTTCGGTACGGGCACTGCCCACGACCGGCGCCCCGGCGGACTCCGGTGCCCACGACGGCGGTGCCGTCCTGCTCGATCTGCGCGCCGCCGACCGCGCGTTGCAGGCCCGGTACGGGCAGAGCGTCGCACCCACCGAGTGGTGGCTGCGCACCGCGCCCGGCGAAGCGGCCCGGGTGGCCGCCGCGGTACGGGCGCTGCCCGACGTGGACCCCGGGCAGGTGGTGGTGCGGGACGAGATCGCCGCCGAGCTGCGCGGCGACCCCTTCGGCGCGGGCCCCACGGCCGCGTTCGCCGCGGCGGCCGTGGTGGCGGCGGCCCTCGCCGCGGTCGGCTTCGCCGTGGGCACGGCCGGGTCGCTGCGCGCGCGGGACGCGGAGTTCGCGGTGCTGCGGGCTCTGGGCGCCCCGCGCCGCCGGCTGGCCCGGACGATCGCCGCCGAGCAGGCCGTCCTGGTGGGCCTGGCGCTGACGGTCGGGGTCGCCCTGGGCACCGTACTGGCCCGGGGCGTCCTGCCGTTGATCGTGCTGACCGACGAGGCCTCCCGGCCCGTGCCGGAGCTGCTCGTCCGGCTCCCGCCGGGCCGCGTGGCGCTGCTGCTCGCGGCCGTCGCGGCGGGCCCGCTCGTGGTGTCGGCGGTGGCGGCGCTGCGCCGGGCCGACCCGGCGCGGGCGCTGCGTGAACAGGGAGGTGAGTGAGGTGAGTTCGGTGCCGCCCGTCGCGCCCTGGGTGCGGACCCGGCTGCGGGCCGCGCCCGGTGCGGCCGTGGCGCTCGCGCTGCTGGTCGCGCTGACCGCCTGCCTGGCGGCCGCCTTCCCGCGCGCGGTCGACCGCTACGAGGACGCGGGCCTTCTGCGCACCCTGCGCCAGGCCCGCCCTGAGCGAACCACCCTGCAGGTCAGCGCACCGTTGCCGGTCTACGGCAGCACCTCGGGCGACCCGGCCACGACGCTCCGCCCCGAGGTACTCAGGCGGCAGTACGAGAGGCTGCTCACGGCCCTCGGCCGTCCCCTGTCCGTCGACCCCGCCCAGTCCTCGTACGGTGTCGCCACGGACACCGACCTGGCGGTGCCCGACCCGTGGATCCCGCGGCCGACCGGCCTGCCCGCCCATGTCTCGCTGACCGCACGAAGCGGCCTGGCCGAGCACGCGAGCATCCGCGAGGGCCGGCTGCCCCGCACCTCGGGCCCGGTGGACGCGAGTTCGCCCGGGGTGGAGGCCGCCGTCACCGCCGCCACCGCCAACGCCCTGCACATCAGGGTCGGTTCGGTCATCCACGTGCCCGGCGTCGCCCGCGCCCCGCTCGCCGTCCGCGTCACCGGCATCCTCGACCCGCAGGACCCGGCCGGCGCGTACTGGTCGACCGTCCCGCTGCTGCGCACGCCCACGCTCGTCCGGCTGCCCGTGCCCGGCCCGGTGCAGGAATACTGGCTCGGTGCGCTCCTGCTCCCCCAGAAGGCGGCCCCCGCTCTGCTCGGCACCCGGGGAGAGCCCGCCCGCCACTGGTACTTCGCGCCCGGCCTCGGCGGGCTGCGCGCCCACGACCTGGACCGCCTGAAGTCCGCCGTCGCCTCTCTCGAGTCCGGCCCCGGCCTGCGGCGCGCCCGCGCCCTCACCGACCCGGACGCCGACGTCGGCACCGGCCTGGACGACATCATCGCCTCCTTCTCCCGCCTGCGCTCCGGCATCTCGCCGCTGGTCGCGGTGGCCGCGACCGGCACCGCCACGGTCGCCGCCGTGGTCCTGCTCATGGCGGGCGGCCTGGCCGCCGACCGGCGCCGCACCGAACTCGCCCTGCTGCGCGCCCGGGGCACCTCCCTGCCCGGCCTGGCCGGCCGGCTGCTGGCCGAGACCGCGGTGGTCGCCGTACCCGCAGGGGCACTCGGTCTGACGGCCGCGCTCCTCCTCGTGCCCGGCGGCCGCATCGGCCCCGCTGTCGCCGCCGCCCTGGCCGTCACCACCACCGCCTGCGCCGCCCTCCCACTGCGCGCCGCGCTCGCCCACCGCTCGGTACGGGTGACGGGGCCGCGCGAGGACCTGACCGCGCTACGGCCCTCCCGGCGCCGTACGGTCGCCGAGCTGACGCTGCTGGTCCTGGCGGCCGGGGCGGTGACCACCCTGCGCCGGAGCGGCACTTCGGCCGGTCAACTGGTCGCGGCCGCGCCGGTGTTGACCGGCGTGGTCGCAGCGCTGCTGCTGCTCCGCCTCCACCCCCTGCTGCTGCGCCGGCTGGCCCGCCCGGCCGGGCGGCTGCGCGGGGCCGTGGGCCATCTCTCCCTGGCCCGCGCGGCACGTGCACAGGCCTCCGCGGTACTGCCGCTGCTGGCCCTGCTGACCGCGCTGACCACGGCGGCGTTCGGCGGTTCGGTGCTCACGGGTGTGGCCGCCGCCCGGGACCACGCGGCCCTGCTCACGGTCGGCGCCGACGCCCGCGTGGACGCCGCCGTCCCGCTGCCCGCGGACCTGGCCGGGCGGGTGCGGGCGCTGCCCGGGGTGCACGTGGTGGCGGCGGTGAGCATCGCGTACGAGGCGAAGCCGGAGGACGGCGAGGAGACGGTGCCGCTGGTGGGCGTGGACCCGTCCTCGTACGCCGAGCTGTCGGCACACACGGCTCTGGGCCCCTTCTCCACGGAGCAGTTGAAAGCCGCGAAGCCCCTCTCGACAGGACAGTCGAAGGCCTCGAAGCCCGTCTCCGCCCTGGCCTCCCCCTCCGTCGCGCGGGCGTACGGCACCCGACGCCCCTTCCCCGTACGGCTGGAGGACGGCAGCTCGGTCACCGTCCGGATCACCGCTGTCCGCGACCGTACCCCGGCGGTGCCCAGCGCCGACTTCCTGGTCGTCGACCGCGCAGGGCTCCCCGCGGCGGCCGCCCGCCCGACGACACTGCTGCTGACCGGCGACCATGTGGGGGCGGGGGCGCTGCGTCGTGCGGCGGCCACCGCCTCGGCCGCGGTCCGGGTAAGGGCCGAGCAGCGGTCCCGATACGCCGACTCGCCCCTCCAGACCGGCGCCGAGCACGTCTACACGGCGGCCGTGGCGGCGGGCGCGGGCTACGCCGTCCTCGCCCTGCTCCTCGCCCTGCTGCGGGCGGCCCCCGAGCGCACCGCACTCCTCGCCCGCCTGCGCACCATGGGCCTCACCCGCGCGCAGGGCCGCCGCCTGCTCGTCCTGGAGTCCCTCCCCCAGGCTCTCCTCGCGGCGGTCGGCGGCACCCTGACCGGCTGGGCAGCCATCCGCCTCCTGTCCCCCGGCATCGACCTGACCACCGTCGCCCTGCCCACACTCCCCTCCCCCCGCACGACGACCGAACTGCACCCCGACCCCTGGTCCCTGACCCTGCCCGCGATCACGGTCCTGGTGGTGGCAGTCGGGGTGGCGGGCCTACAGGCGTGGTGGACGGGCAGACGGGGCTCGGTGGACGAGCTGAGGGCCGGAGACGGCAGATGAACGAAGCCGGCCCGCACAACCGCAAACACTCATGCCACTGGAGCCACCCAAACCCGGCAGCGGTCCCCGTCGTACCCAACTGCCGACAACCGTGCCACCCGAGCCACCCCCACCCGGCAGCAGCCCCTGTCGTACCCAGCTGCGGGCAGTCGTGCCGCTGGGGCGGCGGGGGTGGGCGGCGGGGGTCCCCCCGCTCGAGCGAAGCCGAGAGGGGGGGGACCCCCC
>NZ_JBFAET010000119.1:0-28597 GCF_040642095.1 Streptomyces sp. NPDC020362 | reverse complement strand
ACCGACACCACCTTCCGCGACGCCCACCAGTCGCTGCTCGCCACCCGGGTCCGCACCAAGGACCTCCTCGCCGTCGCGAGCTTCTGGCGCACGACCATCGCGTTGAGCCGGACCGCGAACGGTGCGGTGTCGGTGAGACCCAGGGTCCCCACACGGGACTTGCCGAAGCCGACGGTGACGTCGGCGCAGAAGGCAACGCCGTACAGGTACGCGCCGGCTTCCTCGTCCTGGAGGGCGAAGAACAAATCGCGGTAGTAGCTCGTGTGATCCGGCCCCTCTTCGTAGTACACCAGTCCCGGTTCGCCCTCCTGCGCCACGAGACCGGTGAAGGCACCCAGGAGGCCACGCTCGACGCTCTCCCAGAACGATGCCTGAGCCGCCTCGGGCGTAAGCGCCTGGCGGACCGCCTCCTTGAGGGAGAGTGCCATCACCAGGATCGGCGCCTCCTCCTGAAGCCCCCAACCACGGACCATCTTGACGATGTCACTGTCGGGAAGCATGGCGGCCGCATCGCGAATGTGACCGAAGTCGTAGTTGACGGTGGCGGGTGCAATCGCCTCTTGGAAGGCACGCCCCAGGGCCTCTGCTTGGGCAAGATGAGCCTCTCCCACCTCGGTGACTGTCCTGAAACAGGCTGCCAACTCCCCCTCCTTAAACATTTTGTTGCACTGGCGAGGGGTCAGTATGCCGTAGCGGTGCGCCACGGCGACAAGCGGGGCGCCGGTGCGGCAAAGCACCTCGCGTGACAGCGACGAGAACAGCAACTCCGGCCTTACGGGCCATGCAAAAGACGCCGACCGAACCGTCCTCATGGCGGTGGCGAGGCAGCGTCTGACAGGCATACTCCTTCCGCACGCCCCCGCCTCGATGCACGCGCCTGCAAGATCGGCTGCAGCCCGCCCGCCTCCCCATGCCGCTCACCCTGCGGCTGATCCAAAACGGCGTTGGGCTGGAAATCCGTCGTTTTCCAGCTGGTGGCGGTCGGCGCGGGTGGAGCCAGCCTGAGAGCACGCCAGGCGACGCTGAAGTCCGGTCGAGTACCCAGCGCGGACCTCCACTACCCGGTTGCCATCCTGGACGTCGAGGTCTTCGAGCATGCGGATGACGAGGGACGTCATGGTGGACGGATGCCGAGCTCCTGCAGGTGGTCCTGGAGGCTGTCCGGATTCATCGCGTCGGGTGATTCCATGCGGGGAAAGAGCACCATTCGTTACAGGCAAAAGGCCACACGACAGCTGCGGAACCCCGGAAATCGAAATGGTCTCTCAATCCGCCGTGGCCAGTTCAACCGCTGACACCACGTCGGCCCGGGTCGGCGCCCCGGATGCGCGGCGCACGACGCGACCGGCGCGGTCGAGGACGAGCACGGTCGGCGTGCGCATCACATCGACGCGGCGGACCAGGTCGAGCCGCGCCTGGGCGTCGATCTCCACATGGCGCACGCCGGGCGTCCTGGCGGCCACGTCGGCCAGCAGGCGCCGGGTGCCGGGGCAGGTCGCGCAGAGGGCTGTGGAGAACTGCACCAGCGTCGCCCGCTCGCCGAGCGCCACACCCAGCTCACCGGAGGACAACCGCATCACATCGCCCCGGCCTCCCTCGCGCAGCCTGCCGCCGCGACGGGCACGGACCAGCCCGAAGACGGTCGCGGCCGTCGGCACGACGGCGGCCACGATCAGCCCGGCCGGATCGCTCACTACCACCTCACTCGTGACTCAGCCGGGCCCGGCTGCGGACCGCGAGCAGGTAGAGCTCGCAGCCCAGGCAGTAGCCGAAGGCGGCGTTCAGAAATGCCGCCGCGAGCGCCGCCGCGCTCGCGGTGATGCCGAGCCAGGTGGCACCGGACAGATATCCCGCCGCCCCGACAACTGCGAAGCCCAGGCCGACCGCCTGCGCGAACCGCGGCGGCCGCTCGTCCTCGAGATCCTGCGGCGGCCCCAGACGGGGACGCACCAGCCGACGGTAAAGCCAGCCGTACGGGGACCGGCGCAGTCCCAGAATCGCGCCGAGGGCGAAGACGACAGCCTGCGCCGCGAGCAGTACGCCGCTGCCGGTGACCAGGACCAGAAGCAGGACAAGGCTCGTGAGCACGGCGGCGAAGCGCGGCCCACGCGGGTCGAGTCGGACGGGCACACCGGGGGTGCGGTCAGGCATGACGGACTCCGGGACGATACGAACGGATCCTGGCGAATCGAGCGCGCGGTCAGCGACACGCGGCGGACCACACCCGACCGAAGTCGATGTGAGCCCTGACAACCAGGATCGTCACGGAGAACATGCCGCCATTGCAGCAGCCACGCTCGCCGCGGTCAATCACCGCTCACCTGCCGGACAAACGGGCCGGCCACCCGGGGGCGAGTCGGAACAGTCCAGAGAGCCCCAGGGTGAGCTGGGCCAGCATCCGTTCGGCCACCGCGCCGTCCACGACGATATGGACACCCCCTGACGAATCTGGCCGGGTGGGCGCCTGACGCTCAGCCAACCGCCACAGGGCGCAGCGGTCCCCCATCGCCAGGCCCTTGATTTCGTCACTGTGGTACCCGTATTTCGTCAGTCCACCGACGTGCGGCCAAGTGACGTCACGGCTTCTGGACTCCTTCGACGGATCGGCAGCCCGTCGTCAGGCGGAGGGGAGACCCGCGCGAAGCAGCTTTCCTAAGAGACCATCTCAATTGGCTTGGTCATTAGTCTCACAGTCGTGCTGACGATGGTGGAGCGTCTGGTTCCGGGCGGGTTGTGGGAGCTGTTCCAGCGGGTGGTGCCCGCAGCGCCGGTGCGCCCGTAGGGTGGGGGGCGGCTGCGTCACGGTGATCGGGAGGTGCTGGCCGCGATCGTGTTCGTAGCCACGACGGGGTGCATGTGGCAGCAGTTGCCACCGACCTTCGGACCCTCTGGGCCGACCGCGCACCGCCGGTTCGCTGAGTGGAGCAGGGCCCGGGGCTGGGGAACGCTTCACCGCCTGGTTCTCGACGAGTTCGGTGCACGCGGGGAACTGGAGTGGTCGCGATGTGTCATCGACTCGGTGAGCATGCGCGCGATGGACGGGGGACCTGACGAGCCCGAGTCCTGTAGACCGGGGCGAGAAAGGCTCAAGGATCCACTTGATCACCGAGCGGGACGGTTTGCCCCTCTCGATCGGCATCTCCGCTGCCAACACCCAAGACAGTCAAGGGCTGGAACCTCTGGTACTGGCATACCTCCCATCCGCTCTCGGCGCGGGCCTCGTCGGCGGCGGCCTGCGAAACTCCACGGCGACAAGGGATACACCTACGACCACCTGCGCCTATGGCTCCACTCGCGGAACATCATGCCGAGCATCGCCCGCCAGGGGATCGAGTCCTCGCAGCGGCTGGGCGGCCACCGCTGGACTGTGGAGAGAACGGTGGCCTGGCTTACCGGATGCCTTCGCTCACCACGCTGCTACGAGCGCAAGGCCGCGCACTTCCTCCTTCGCCGGCATCGCCGCCGCCCTCATCTGCTATCGGAGCCTCGGCGGCCTCGCGCCCCGTTAAATCGATGGCGCGCGCGCATCAGTGCGCCCACCCTGGTCCCCGTGGCAGAACCAAAACACCAGATTCGAGCCCTGCACACGGACTCCACGATCACTGTCTACCAGGCGTACGCCCCTGAGATTGGCATACCGGCCGCCCATGAGGGGCATTTTCCGCCAGTGTGGCAGCGGGACCGGATGACGTGGATCAAGCCGTCGTTCCTGTGGATGATGTACCGCTGTGGTTGGGGCACCAAAGAAGGCCAGGAGACCGTCCTCGCCGTCGAGATCTCCCGCGAAGGCTTCGAGTGGGCGCTGGAACACGCCTGCCTGTCCCACTACGAGCACGGGCTCCACGCCGACCGCGCCGCCTGGAAGCGCCAGTTGAAGCGGGCTCCGGCCCGGGTGCAATGGGACCCCGAACGCGACCTGCACCTTCAGTCGCTTGCCCACCGGTCGCTCCAACTCGGTCTCTCCGGCGAGGCCGCACGTCTCTACGCCGATGAGTGGACGGTCTCCATCACTGACGTCACGCCGCTCGCCCACACGATCCACGCGCATGTACAGGACGGAGACCTGGACGCCGCACGGCAGCTCCTGCCCCGTGAACGTCCCTACCCCGTGAACGAGGCGGTCCTGGCTCACCTACACCAATGAGCAAGTCTGCCAATCGAGATGATCTCTGAGGAGTTCGATCGCCCCTCGGCCTGGGCGGGCCTCGCCTCGTGCACCGGTGCCACCACTGACTGCTGGCTGATGCCGCCGTCCGCGGTCGTTGATGTCAGCGTCGGATGTCAGCGGAACAGTTGCGGCACCAGGCAGACCTCCAGAGGTTCGTCCGGCCGGTCGGCCCAGCGCCACCAGGTATGCCGGGCGGTGCACCTCCATAGCGTCCGGCAGGTCCGCCGGCCATCGTCCTTCCGCTGACAGAGCACGAAGCCGCCGGACTTCATGGGCCGGCCGCACTTGGGACAGGCCGGGGCATCGTCGGTCATGCCGCGCACCTTAGCTGAGCGACCGCTTCGTCCCGAAGCAACTAGAGCTGTTCCTCCATCCCGATCGCCTCTTCCAAACACTGCCGAGCCTGCTCCTGCTCGCCTGCCCACTGTTTGAGAAGCGCTCTTGCCAGGGCGTCCAGCTTGCGTTGGACGGCATGCTCAGCGCGCCGTTCAGCGTTCTTCAGCAACGCAAGCAGCAGCAGCGTGAGCGCGCCCATCGCGTCTCCGGCCACGTGTTGCCAGTCCAGGGAGAGGCTGGCGACGTGGACCGCGATGACCAGCAGAAGGCAGAGCATGAAGAAGACAGCTGAGGCGGTCAGGGTGGACCCCACCTCCGCGAAACGTGCGAACCAGCCGCGCTGCGCCCCGCCGCGCTCAGCAGGATGGCGCAAGGTCATGACGACGGCACGGGCGGCCGAGCCAGTCAATAGCGGATTCCTCACGACATCCCCAACGCCCGTTCACAGTCCCAGGTAGCGAGGACCCTGAACCCGTCTCCGCGCCTGCCGGGCCGGGCACCGGGTTGATGACCTCATGGCCGACGAGCGCTTACTGGCAGGGCTCGCCCTCCAGGACGCCGATCTGCTGAGCCCAGTACCGGGCATCCCGCCACTCCCCGCGCAGGATCTTCCCGGGCTTGGGGCGCCGCCGGCGGGCATCTGGCGGGCCTGGGCGGCATGTGGGCGGTAATGGCGGCCGCCGCGCGGATCAACGGTGCAGTTCCGTCGAATCTGCCTGCTGATGGTGGACGGGCTGCGGCCCAGCTCGGCAGCGATGCCTCGGACCGTGGCGTTCTCCCGAAGCCGATCGGCGATGTGAATCCGGTCCGCTCCCCTCAGGTACCGGTTGGGACCTGACGGGGGCGCTACCCGCTGAACGAGCTGCGCTCCTTGTAAGTGGGTACCGGATTCCCGCCGTTGCGCCACCGCTTGCCGGTCCGGTAGTGCTGCTACCGGGTGCCGGCGGTGACCCGGGCCAGGACGACGGTGGCGAACTCGCGGGGATCCGGGCCGAGGACGTCAGCGGTGGGACAGACCGACATTCGTGTTCATGGCTGATGGGGCCTCCGCTACTGACAGGACTGCATCGGAGGTGCCTGGCCTTCCTGGTCATCCGCAGCAGCGGAAGCATTCCGCAGCCAGACGTAGTTGACCGGCTGAGCCATATTCCAGTCCTCCGCAAGGCCGGGATCGACTGGCACGAACCCGGCACCCGGATAGCACCTGAGCGCCCTGCCGTTGTCCGGGTGCACCCGCATGAAGACATCATCGAAGCCAGCCCGGATAGCCCGCGCGAGCAGACCCCGAACAAGCTCACGACCCAGCCCCTGTCCCCGGACACCGGGATCCACAATGAGCCGTGCCAGCTCGACCTCGTCTTCCTCAGCGTCGAACCACAACTCCCCATAAGCAAGGAGTCTCTCGCCCTCGATAAGCACGTGAGCCTGCACCTCGTCGCCCTGCTGCCACCCGGAGATCGTCCGCTCAGGCACCGGAAACTCGCTTCTCCCGCACCACATGACGACTTCCGTCAAAGACGTTGGCCAGCCTGCGACCGAGGCAGCGTGAACAGGGGCAAAGGGAAGAAGATCCATAACGGTCGTCCTGAGCCATGATCTGATCCGGTACGGGCGCCAGCCATCTGCTCCAGGCACCACGGAATCCGACACTACGTGGGGCGTCCCAGGCAATCCACCCCAAAGCGGGGGGGTAGAACATGGCCAGGCGCTCGGCCGGAGGTCCGTCACGTCCTCCGTCCGGGCGCCCGGAGCCTACTGGCTCGTCCACCTGTCAGGGCCGAGGCAGCGGCAGGCCGGGCAGGTCCGGGTGGCGCAGGTGCTGCCCGCCACCGCAGACGTGCAGGGTGAACGTCTCCAGGACAGGGCGTCGAGCTGGGCATCTCGGGGGGCGACTTTCGTGCCGTGTCCCGGGGCGAGCTCCGCGGGCGGTCCAGGCAGCGCCCCGCAGTACACCGATCTGCCACACGCTGTGGCGCCGACGGTCGCCCGGAAGGTGGCAAACACCCGGGACGTACCACAGCCGACCACCGCGTGACGTGCACGTCGCGGCGTCGTTGAACGGTGTGACTCCATATGCCGGGCCCCGGGGACGTCATGACTGATCCCCCGGGGCGCGTGGCTGTGCCGGCCGGTATCAGGGCCGCCCGAGCAGGGTTGCGCGAAGGCCTCATCGACGCGCAACGAAGCCCTCAGGCCGCCCCCGATCCCCCGGCCGCACAACGCCCGCCCGCCCATTCCTTTCCTTCTTTTGTCCGGAACCGGGTGAGGGGGTGGACAGAGGGGGATGTCGGGCTCCCGACAACGCCCATTACGCAGGCCAAGGCCGAAACTCGCAGACCATGCACAGCCACCGCCCCGACGGCCAGGGAACCGATTCCCCATCGGGCTTGTCAGCCCGAAGCTCCATGAGGCCGGGTCAGATCTCGACGAAATGCGGCCCTTGAGGTGAGGGAATACGTGGATCGGCATCATCGGGCCGGGCGGCCGCCACAAGTGGCCTCTCGCAGCGAAAGGTGAGCATTCTCATCGGAGTTCGACCGGCGTGAAGGACTGGCCAACGCCTTCGACCGCAACCGAACCGAAGATCGCTGTCCCCGTACCCGACCCGGCTCTTCCGGCGGGACGGGCGGCGAGGTGAAGTGGGACGGGTGGCGGGCCGAGGTATCGGTCGAGGCTGGGCACGCCGTGCCGCGCTCGAGGCAAGGCACCAGCCTGCTGCCGGCGTTTCCTGAAGTTCAGGCCGCGTCCATTCAGTTGCTGGACGCGACTGCTCAGGACCGCGAGCTGGTCGTACGGGAGACCGGGCGGCTGGCGTCCGAGCGGCTCCAGGGACGCCTGCGGGCGACCGGAGCGGCGGCGGCCCGTTCGCCAGCGAGTGGCCGACCGCCTTTGTCGCCTTCGACCTGCTGCGCCTGGAAGGCACAGACACCGCCAAGTGAGCCCACCGCCGGCGTCGCGCTGCCCTGGAGGACCTCTTCAGCCAGCATGGGCCCGGCGCCGTGGCGCTGTGCCCGTCGACCACCGAGGCCGCTGCACGAGCTGCCGGAGAGGGAGTTCTGACGACACGCCTCCTGGGCGGGAGGACGGCCGGCTCAAGGGGCTGGCGGCCTGTCACCCCAGACTGGCGGGGCGACAGCTGCAGTCAGCAGTCGGCGGGCCGTGCCGGTGACGTCGCCGGGGACGGTCCACAGGCCTGAGCCGTAGTCCCCGGGACAAGGGTGGAGTCGTCGGCCCAAAGAGCCTGGTCGTCGAAGTTTCGCTGCCCAGCGGTCGCGGCCACCGACCTGCACACGCTCGACATCCAGCCGAGCATGCATGAGTAAATCGGGGCCACTACTTGGCCGGGATGTACCGCTGCCTCGGGTGACCGCTCACACTCACAGCCCGACGTCGGCCCCGGCCGCAGCCGCCCGCACTCGATCCACACTCGCGTGGATGTGCGGCCCGGCGGATGAAGCGTCCCACCACGCCATCCTCGCCGTAGCTGCCCCGGATCTCGCTCGACCAGGCGACCGCGGCCGGGGGCCGGGGTGGGTCGACTGCGGCCGGTGAGCCCGCCTGCGGTGTTGCGTTCCCTACATTTCCTATCGATTTACTAGGAAAGCGTTGACGGCCCGCCCAGCGGGTGCGCAGGATGATGCACATGTCCCACACGCAGCAACGACTCGTTCGTCGTCGGCATGTCGACTTTGGTCACGTCGTCAGCGCCGCCTGCTGTCGCGTGTAGGGCACGCGGCTCACCCACTGCGCGTGCCGCTCCGTTCCTTCTCTCTCATCCCAGGTGATCAGGCGCCCCCAGCTGCGCCTGACGGCCCGACGTACTTCTGAAGGACGACCGCCATGACCACGGCACTTCCGGCCCAGGCCGCTCCATCGGATTCACCACTCCCCGACACGCACCGTCTCCGCCTCGTGGGCGACACCGCGCTGAGCGGCACCGAGGAACACGGCTCCGCACCCCTCGTCGGCTACCTCGTGCTCGTCCCCAAGGGCCCCGATCCCGCCCAGCTCTTCGCCAAGGACGTCATACGGCCGGAGATCCGACCGGTCGCCTACACGGAGTCACCTCCCGTGCAGGGAACAGGAGGCGACGTCGTCCGCATCGATCCCGCACCACATGCCGCAGAAGTGGACGGACGGGAACTCGACCTCACCCACCTGGAGTTCGGGCTGCTGGCCCACCTCGTTCTGCACCCCCACCAGGTGCACTCGCGTGAGCAGCTAATGGCCGGCATATGGGGCTACGGCCACATCGGCGACGGTCGCACAGTGGATGTCCACATCGCGCGGCTGCGCCGCAAGCTGGGCATGGATCACCGGCACCGGATCGTCACCGTACGGCGTGTCGGCTACAAGTACGTGCCCGACCGGCAAGAGAGCCCCAACGCCGCACCCTGCCACCGACCTTGAGGGAGACCACGCCATGGGCGTTGCCACTGCGCCGTCCGAACCCGCCTCCGAACCCGCCTCGGAACCCGCCTCGGAACCCGACCGGACCGGGCCCGGCCGTGCGCACTGGCTGCGCGTGGCCCGCGACACCGCGGACGACCTGGCCACGGACGCAGTGGCCAGGGAGCAGGCAGGCAAGGCCCCGTTCGACGAGGTGTCCCGGCTGCGCGAGGCGGGACTGCTGACGCTCCTGATACCCGCCGAACTCGGTGGAGGCGGCACGGACTGGCCCACGGCCTACGCCGTTGTGCGGGAGATCGCCACCGCCGACGGCGCGATCGGTCAACTGCTCGGCTGTCACTACTTCCTGTCGTGGAGCGCCCGGTTCTTCACCGAGCCCGCTCTCGCCGCTCGGGTCGAGTGGCGGTCCGCGGCGGAGCAGTGGTGCTGGGGTGGTGGCTTCGCCCGTCAGGAACCGCCTCTGACACTGACCAAGACTGCTGATGGCTATGTGCTCGACGGCCGGCAGAGCTACGCCACGGGAGTCCTGGTCGCCGACCGACTCGCCGTGCGGGCCGTACGAGCCGACACCGGCGAGCCACTCGCCGTCGTCGTTGATTCCGCCCGTCACGGCGTGGGAATCGACGGCGACGCCGACACCTTCGGCCAGCGGATCGCGGCCGGCGGCAGCGTGGAATTCGACGCCGTACCGGTCGCTGCCGACGACGTACTCGGCTCCCTGTCCGCGGACGAGGACGTTCTGTCACCCTTGGCTGCTCTGGCATCGCCGGTCGGGCGTCTCCTCTCGGTCCAGCTTCTTCTCGGCATGGCCGAGGGAGCGCTCGCCGAAGCCCGTGAGTACAGCAGGACGGGCCATTCCCCATGGCATCCCGCCTGGCCGGTCGGCTCGCCCCAGGACCCGCACGTGCTGACCGCTTACGGAGAACTCACCGTCCTCACCCGCGCCGCGTCCGCACTCGCCGATCAAGCGCTGGAAGCCGTGCACGGCGGCCTGGCACGTGGCGAAGACCTCACCTACGACGAGTACGCGGACATCTCGGTCCTCGTGGCCATGGCCGAAGCCGCCGCCTCCAGGGCTGCGCAGGAGTCCACCGCCCGCGCCCTCGACGTCCTCGGCGCCCGCTCCGCGTCCTCGCGGCTGGGCTTCGACCGCTTCTGGCGCAATGCGCGGACCCACACCTTGTACGAACCCGTCACCCACCGACTCCGGGACGTCGGGGACTACTTCCTCAACGGCGCGCACCCTCCCTTCGTCCTGCCTGTCTGACCGAGAGGCCTGTAGCGCCGGATCAGTGACAAGGCGCGCATGTTCCACAGTTGAGCGTGGGCCGGGTCGGCGGCAGCTCGCAGCCGGGTGAGCTTCTTGGCGGTGTTGTCACCCATGGGCCGACACCGAGGCAGGTGCAGTCGGCGAGCATCGTCCCGCCAGTGTCGACGGCACCTTCTGCCCCGTCATCGAGAGCGACGAGGCCTCTGGACACACGGCTTCCGCGGCCTGAGTACTGCGGCCGCAAGGGACACCAGCCGAAGCCATACGGGACAATGCGCACATGCGGACTCAGCCAGGGCGGACTACGCGGTACGTGCCGCGCTGCAGCTCGCCGCGGAACGGGATGACGGGCCACTGAAGGCCGAGGCCATCGCCGACGCCCAGGACATCCCGCATAAATTCCTCGAAAGCATCCTGAACGACATGCGCCGGGGCGGTCTCGTTCTCAGCCAGCGCGGCGGCAACGGCGGCTACCGGCTGGCGAGGCCCGCCGATTCCATCAGCATCGCCGACGTCATACGCGCCGTGGACGGACCGCTGGTCTCGGTCCGCGGGGTCCGCCCCCCGGAGCTGTCCTACACCGGCCCCGCCGAGTCTCTGCTCCCCTTGTGGATCGCGCTGCGATCCAGCGTGCGCGAGGTCCTTGAGGGCGTGTCCCTCGCCGACGTCGCGTCGGCCCAACTGCCCGCCGATGTATTCGCCTTGGCCAATGCCCCGGGTGCCTGGGTAAACCCCTGACACGCTTGGTCAGTCAACGCGCATCCCATCATGCGATACGACTGCGTCCATCATACGAACACCCTCTTGGGGTGGGCGCCGTCTTCTGCCACGATCCCTACCAGCCAGGTAGGAAAACTAGGGATCAGTGGGGGTGGCCATGGGAACGCTCGACCGCACAGGCCGGATGCTGCCCCTTCTGACCTCACGTCGTCACATCGACCTCGGCCGTACGTCCAGTGCCGTCTGTCGGCCCCTCTGACGCCACAGATCCCGACTCTCCCCGAACCAGCGCCGCCTCCCCGCCCGCTCCGCCTCCGTCGGCGCATCGGGCACCCTCGGCTGACTGCGCCCCCACGTTCCACTCCTCAGCCCGCCACGGCATGCCTGCGGCCGACGCCCGAGGAGTGGAGTGTCGGTGCGTGCCGACAAGCAGTCGCCTCGCATGTTCGTACCTCCCTGATCCCCCATCCCCTGAGAGGACACCTCCGTGTCTGCCGCGAGACCGCTCACCACCCTGCGCACCATCGCCGTCATAGCCGCGCTCCCCCTCCTGCTCACCGCCTGCGGCTACGGTGCCAAGTCCACCGACGACGGCAAGCAGACCGCGGTCGCGGCAGGCGCCAAGAAGCTCTCCGCCGACGAGGTGAAGATCGGTTACTTCCCCAACCTCACGCACGCCACCGCTCTGGTGGGCATCCAGGAGGGTCTGCTCCAGAAGGAGCTCGGCGGCACCACGATCAAGCCGTCCACCTTCAACGCCGGTCCCTCCGAGATCGAGGCGCTGAACGCCGGCTCCATCGACATCGGCTGGATCGGCCCCTCCCCCGCCATCAACGGCTACACCAAGTCGAACGGCAAGAACCTGCGCATCATCAGCGGTTCTGCCTCCGGCGGCGTGAAGCTCGTCGTCAACCCCGACAAGATCAAGTCCCTGGACGACGTCAAGGGCAAGAAGATCGCCACCCCGCAGTTCGGCAACACCCAGGATGTCGCGTTCCTCAACTGGATCGCGGAGAAGGGGTGGAAGGTCGACGCTCAGAGCGGCAAGGGCGACGTCTCTGTCGTCCGTACGGACAACAAGATCACCCCGGATGCCTACAAGTCCGGGTCCATCGACGGCGCCTGGGTGCCGGAGCCGACCGCATCCAAGCTGGTCGCCGAGGGCGCGAAGGTACTGCTCGACGAGTCGGCCCTGTGGCCCGACAAGAAGTTCGTGATCACGAACATCATCGTGTCGCAGAAGTTCCTCAAGGAGCACCCCGACGTCGTCGAGGCCGTACTGCGTGGATCCGTGAAGACCAATGAGTGGATCAACGCCAACCCGGAGAAGGCCAAGGGGTCCGCCAACGCGGCGCTGGAGAAGCTCTCGGGCAAGGCGTTGCCCGCCGACGTCATCGACCCGGCCTGGAAGTCCATCGCCTTCCTCGACGACCCGCTGGCCGCCACCCTCAACACCGAGGCGAAGCACGCGGTCAAGGCCGGTCTCCTGGAGAAGCCCAATCTGAAGGGCATCTACGACCTCGCACTGCTCAACAAGGTCCTCAAGGCCGATGGCAAGGACGAGGTCGACGACGCCGGTCTCGGCGCCGCGTAACAACAGCCGGACCCGGTGAGTCCCCTGGGGGACGACCATGACGACCACGATCGCCAGGCCGGCGAGGAAGCCACGGCGGAGACGGACGCCGCCCGTATCAAGCTCGTCCAGCAGTCCTTCCCTGCCCCGGGCGCGCCCGGCGGACAGCAGCTCGCCCGGTGCGACATCACGCTCGATGTCGCGCCGGGCGAGTTCGTCACCCTCCTGGGGCCCCAGGCTGCGGCAAGTCCACCGTGCTCAACCAGGTCGCAGGACTGGACCTGCTGTCCGCCTGCTCGATCGACACGGACGGTCGGCCCACCCTGATGTTCCAGGAAGACGCTCTCTTCCCGTGGCTGACCGCCGATCGTGCTGGTGGTCTGGCAGCTGCTGGTGTGGGCTGACGGCGCCCCGACTACAAGCTGCCGTGGCCGTCCGAATCACCGGTTACCGCGCCGTGGTCGACCTGGCCAAGGTCGGTCAACCCGTGCTCGCCGTAGTCCGGCTGAAGTATCCGGGCAACCGCCACCAGCCGTGGCACCGGCTGCTCGCCGAGCGGCGGGAGATCCTGGAGTGCCTGCGCGCCACCGGCGACGACTGCTACACCCTGCGGGTGGCCGCGACCTCCATGGAGCATCTGGAGACGCTCGTGGACGAGCCGGCCGGCTTTGGCAGCACGACCACGAGCGTCGTCTACAGCCAAGTGCTGCCTTGTCGCGCACCCGACCGGCCCTGACCAACAGCCGACCCGGTCTGTTCGGACTCACGCCCCGTCATGACATTCTCTTCCTTCCAGTGGCGGGGATCAGGGCTCCGGGCGGCCGGTGGCGAACATGGCCGCGGACCACAACGACAGCGTCGCCGCGAGGCCCACACCACGGGAAGGGCTCAGCCCGCGACTACGTCGCCGTGGCCGAGAAAGGCCGATCCGTTCGACCTGGAGCAGCCAGAAGACCGGGTCGAGGCGGCTCAGGACGTCCTGGACCGGCGGCAGCTGCCGGACCGGGTAGAAGACTCCGCCAAAGAAGCCCAGACCTGGCCAGGCTTCCCGCGATCACGCCCGCCTGCGCGCCGACGAGGAGCACACCGACCGCGCCCAACAGCAACACCAGGGAACGGGCGACGCTCCGGCTGCCGGTGAGCGGGAGAGCCAGCGCCAGAACTCCGGCACCGACGACGCATCGGGCGATGCCTCCGCTCACCAGTGCCGCGTTGCTCTCCCGCCATCTCCAGTTCCAAGCCGGCGACCGCGGTGAAGCCGTCCCCCTAGACGAGTAGTTCCGATGTGATCAGTGGTCATAGGCGATCAGTGAGCGGGGGACTGCTGCGCCGATCAGATTGTTGTGCCAGATGCCGACGGCCATCGCGAGCACACGCTGGGTCACTCGGACGGCCACGCCCTCGAAGGTCCGTCCGCCGTGTCGCTCCAGGTCAAGCTGCCCTTTGAGGGTGTCGTTGACCGACTCGATCAGCTGGCGGACCTTCTTGAGCATCGGCTCTCCGTAGCGCTTCTTTTCCCGCTTGAGCGACGGCCGCAGCAGCTCGATGCCCTGCGTGACGAGGTCCTTCTCGAACGGCTTGGACGCGAATCCCTTGTCCGTGATGAGCAGGATGCCCTCACGCCGGGCGACCAAGTCGGCGTCGACTTCGAGCATCGCCGCCAACACCTCGCGCTCGCCGATCTTCGGGTTGGCCAGGGCCCACGTGATCGGCATCCCGGCCGGAGTGCATACCAGGTAGAGGCGCAGGCCCCAGAAGAAACGGGAGTGGGACGCGCAGTAGCCGTAGCCGGCCCAGCCCGCCATGTTCGAACGCTGGACGGTCGGGCGCGACATGCCGCACGGCACCGGGGTGGAGTCGGCAATCCATACCGTGTCGGTCCAGAAGTCACTGTCCATGGCGAGCTCTCGGATCATGCGCTTGAGCAGCGGCAGTGCGGCCTTCAACCGCTTGTGATAACCGGGCCGTTGGGGCAGGTACGGGAACATGTCGGTCAGGTGCTTGTTCGCGTAGCGTAGCCACCGGGCCTCCGAGTGGTACCCGAGCAGGGCCTGGGCCACAGCAAGACAGTCAGAGTTCGGAGTCACTGAGCAGCGGCGGTCTACCGAGGCACCGGATTCCTCCCATTTCGTCGTCGATCTTCACGTAGAGTGCGGTCAGGAGGCTGCTCAGGTCTGTCGTCACACACGGATCTTGGACGCCCTCTGCCCGCTCCGGAGGCCAAACTGCAGAGCCACGCGTCGTTGCGCTCGGCGGGACTGCGTAGCCATTGCAGAATCGAGGTCGGCACCCAGGTGGAGGCCGCAGTGCAGTGCCCTGACATGTCGCACGGTGCGCGTCTGACCGCCCATAGCGCCGTCTCCACATCCCTGGCCTTGTGCAGTGATCGCGCCCTGCGCGAGCTCGTGGACACGGCCGTGCCGATCGGATCCGGCATCGGCGGGAAGTCGGGCCTGCTGGAGGTCGCCGGAACCCCGGTCTTCGTGAAGCGGGTGCCCCTCACCGATCCCGAGAGGCAACCTGAGCACGTCCGGTCCACGGAGAATCTGTTCGATCTGCCCGTCTTCTGCCAGTACGGCATCGGCACCATCGGCGGGCCGGGATTCGGGGCCTGGAGAGAGCTCGCCGTGCACACCCTGACGACGAACTGGGTGCTCGCGGCGGAACACGAGGGCTTCCCCCTGATGTACCACTGGCGGGTGCTGCCGGACTCGACACCCCTGCCCGAAGAACTGGCCGACATCGAACGGGCTGTCGCCTACTGGGGCGGCGGATCTCAGGTGCGCCGCCGGATCCAGGCCCTCCAGCAGTCCTCGGCCAGCGTCGCGCTGTTCCTGGAGTACATCCCGCAGAACCTGCACCAGTGGCTGGGCACCCAGGTCGAAGCAGAAGCCCAAACCGCCAACCGAGCCTGCGCCATGGTGGAGAGGGAACTGGCAGCCGGCACCTCCTTCATGAACAGCCGCGGGCTCCTTCACTTCGACGCGCACTTCGAGAACATCCTGACCGACGGCCAGCGCCTCTACTTCGCGGACTACGGCCTCGCCCTTTCCTCCGGGTTCGAGCTGTCGCAGGACGAGGCCGACTTCTTCGACCAGCACCAGACCTACGACCGCTGTTACACCGCCACGTATCTGGTGAACTGGCTGGTCGCCGCTCTGTACGGATACCAGAGGGAGGACCGGGAGGGCCGCTACGCGCTGGTGCGCGCCTACGCAGAGGGCAAGCGCCCCACAGGAATCCCAGAGGAGGCCGCGGCGATCCTCGCCCGGCACGCGCCGATCGCCGCAGTGATGTCCGACTTCAACCGCAAGTTCCAGCGCCAGAGCAGGCAGACCCCATACCCGCTGGAGGAGATCCGCCAGCTTGGCGGGATGTATAGCTCCTCCATTTGCTGACGGACGCCTGGAGGCCAGCACTCGACATGGATCAGTCACCATGCGTCGGCCTCCAGCAGTACCCCAGGGCACGACGCTGGCCTGACCACGCGCGCATTCGACATCAAACCCGCGCAATAGCTCGGACAACGGAACCAATCGTCTAGGTTTTGCTGAGCCTCTGCGCCAGGGGCACCGATCAACTCAGACGCCGAGCACCTCTGTCTGTGTCTGGTGGAACTGGTTGGCCGGTACCGGCAGACCGTAGTGCTCGCGGAGGGTCGCGCCTTCGTACTCCTCACGGAACAGGCCCTTGCCGCGCAGGATCGGCAGTACGTGATCGATGAAGGTCTCCAGGCCCGAAGGCAGGGCGGGCGCCATGATGTTGAACCCGTCCGCGGCACCCCCCTCGAACCAAGTGATGATCGTGTCCGCCACCTGCTCGGGCGTACCGATGAACTCGAAGTGACCGCGGCCGCCTCCCAGTCTCGAGACTATCTGACGTACCGTCAATTTCTCGCGTAGGGCGAACTCGATGATCAGGTCGGAGCGGCTCTGTGATCCCTCGAGCTTTGGCCGCGCGAGGATGAAGTCCGGCAAGGATTCGTCGAGTTCGAACACCGACGGCTCGGTTTCCAAGACCGCAGCCAGCTGGCGCAGCCCGTACTCCGCACTTCGCAGGTCGTCGAACTGCTTCGCCAGCGCGCGGGCCTCCTCCTCGGTGGACCCGATGTACGGGACGATTCCCGGCAGGACGATCACACCGTTCGGGTCACGTCCCGCGGCCCTGGTCCGCGCCTTGATGTCGCCGTAGAAATCGGCCGCGCGCTTGTACGTCTGGTGTGCGGTGAAGATCGCCTCCGCGTGTCGTGCCGCGAAGTCCTTGCCGTCCTCCGAGGATCCGGCCTGGACGAGCAGCGGGTAGCCCTGCGGTGGACGCTCGACGTTGAGCGGGCCGGCCACCGAGAAGTAGCGGCCCCGGTGGGCCGGTTTGTGGATCCGCGCGGGGTTGGCGTAGCGCCCTGTGGCCTTGTCCGCTACGACGGCCTCGGACTCCCAGCTGTCCCACAGTGCCTTGGCGATGTGCAGGAACTCGTCACCACGGGCGTAACGTTCCGCGTGGTCGGGGCGGTTGTCGAGGCCGAAGTTGGCCGCTTCGTCGGCACCCGCCGAGGTGACGATGTTCCAGCCTGCGCGACCGCCGCTGACATGATCGACCGAGGCGAGCCGACGCGCGAGATTGTAGGGCTCGTTGTACGTGGACGACACCGTCGCGATGAGTCCGATCCTGCTGGTCGCCTGGGACAGCGCGGTCAGCAGCGTCAGTGGTTCGAGCTGGCCCGGTGGCCGGAACTCGCCGGTGCCGATGATCGCCGGGCCGTCCGCGAGGAACAGCGAGTCGAACTTGGCGCTCTCGGCCAGCTGGGCCAGCCTGATCCAGTGCTGCAGGTCGAAGTCGGCCCGTGGATTGCTGTCCGGGAGCCGCCACGATGCCTCGTGGTGACCCGCCTCCATGAGGAAGGCGTTGAGGTGGAGCCGGCGTCCTGTCTCGCTCACGCGTGCTCTCCTTTCCGTGTTCTGAGGGAGTCGAGCCTGCTCAGCCGACCTGCAGCTTCGAGCTGTCGTAGCCGGTCGGTAGCAGGTTGTCGGCGATCGACGGGACATCGACCTTCTTGGTGATCTGGCCCGCTTCCAGGAAAGCGTCGGCGAGCTTCTGCTCCGCCGCGATGTCCGTCTTCTCCACCGGGGTCACCCGGGTCTCGAAGGCCTTCAGGGACGCCTTGGCATCGTCCAGGGGGATGCCCTCCTCTTTGGAGATCGCCTGCGCATACTTGTCCTCGTGTTTGATCGCCCAGGCGAACTCGTGGGCCAGCCGCTGCAGGACATCGGTGAGCGCCGCCCGCTTCGTCCTGTCGTTCAGCGACTTTTCACTTGCGACGTAGTAACTGCTCGTCTGGTCGATCGGAGGGAGACCCTTCGCCAGGATCCGAGCACCGTTCTTGACCGCGATCGCCGACTGCGGGTTCCAGATCGACCAGGCGTCCACCTTGCCGGTGTTGAACGCGGTGGCGCCGGCCGCCGGGTCGAGGAAGTCCAGGTGCACGTCCTTGGGGCTGAGGCCGACGCTGTTGAGCGCGTTCAGGGCCAGACCGTGGGCCGAACTGCCCTGCGGGACGGCGATCTTCTTGCCCTTGAGATCCGCGAGCGTCTTCAGCTTCGAGCCCTTGGGAACGATGATGTTCTCGTTCGACTGGGTGGGGGTGAGCGACCGGTTGACGGCCACGACCTTGAAGCCGTACTCCTTCGCGGCGCCCGTGATCGGCGGTACGTCCCCGACGGCTCCCAGGTCGATGTCACCCGACGCTGCAGCCTGTACGAGCGGCGGGCCGTAGGTGAAGCGGGCGAACTTCACCTTGTAGGGCGCGTCGTCGAACACGCCGGTGATCTTCGCCAGCTCCTGGCTGCCGTCACCGCCGTTGTCACCGATGGTGAAGGTGTACTTGCTCCACTCGGGGTGACTGTGGGCGCTCGATCCGCTCGACTTGCTCAGGGGCGCTGCGGCCTCAGACGTCGATGCGCAGGCGACGAGGGCGCTCCCCAGCGCGAGCAGGCCAATGGCGGCGACGGGCCGGGAGGTTTTTCTGGACATGGGTGCTCACGTGCTTTCTGTGCTGTGGTGGGAGAAGTCAATGGGTGGGGTTGGCACGTCAGTACTTGCTGGCGAGACCGAGGTCTTCCAGGAGCGTGGAGCGCAGCTCCTCTCGAGCGAGGCTCGCCTCGCGGTCCGCGGCCGACAGCTCGACCAGGTGCGAGGTGCCGATGCGTCCGTTGCACATGACGACGACGCGGTCGGCCAGTGCGATCGCCTCGTCGACGTCGTGGGTGACGAGCAGCATGGCCGCGTGGTGCTTGCTCCGCAGCGCCCGCACGAGGTCGTGCATGCGCAGCCGCGTGATCGCGTCGAGCGCCGCGAACGGCTCGTCGAGCAGCACGAGTTCGGGCTCCGAGACCAGCGCTCGCGCCAGCGACACCCGCTGGGCCTCGCCGCCGGAGAGTTCCTTGGGCCAAGCCTTCGCGCGGCCCGATAGACCGACCTCGGCAAGGACGTCGAGGGCCCGCCGGTCGGCGTCCGGTCCGTGCAGGCCGAGGGTGACGTTCCGCACCACCCGCTGCCACGGCAGCAGACGGTCCGCCTGGAACACGATCGCGCGCCTCGTCGGGACCTCCACCCGCCCGCCGTCAGGCCGGTCCAGCCCGGCGAGCAACCTGAGGAGAGTGCTCTTGCCGCAGCCTGAGGGGCCCAGCAGGACCACCAGTTCCTCGTCGGCGATGGTGAGGTCCAGGTGGTCGAGGACGACCCGGTCCCCGAACCGCCGGACGACCTTCTCGACGACGGCGCCGGCCTGTCGGCGGGGCTGTGTGCTGTGTGTAGCAACCGTGGTGCTCATGCTGCCTCATAACTGGGGCGCCACCGCAGCAGCACCCGCTCGAGAGCCCGGACGAACTGGTCGGCGAGCAGACCGAGGAGCGAGTAGATCACCAGCCCCACGAAAACCTGGTTGGTCTGGAGGTAGGTCTGTCCTTGAGTGATGAGGAAGCCGAGACCCTTGTCCGCGTTGACCGTCTCGGCGGCGACGAGGCCCAGAACGCTGTACGCGAGAGAGAACCGGAGGCCGACCAGGAACCCTGGCAGGGCTCCGGGTACCAGGACACGGGTCACCACGCGCCAGGTGCCGGCGCCCGTCGTCCGCGCCATCTCGATCAGGCGCTGATCGACACCCCGGATCGCGGCGAACAGGTTGAGGTACATCGGAACGCCTGCGCCGAAAGAGATCAGGAGCACCTTCGTGAGCTCGTCGATGCCGAACCACACGATCATCAGCGGCAGCACCGCCAGCAGTGGGATCGTGTTCAACACCTGCACGACACCGTTGAACAGATACTCGCCGCTGCGCAGCAGACCGCCGAGCACCCCGGTGACGATGCCTACCGTCAGACCGATCACGAGACCGATGCCGGCCCGATGCAGCGAGATCGCCAGGTCCGGCCCGAGGACGCCCTGCTGCCACAGGTCAACGGCGGACTTCACTATGGAGGTCGGTGCCGGAGCGTAGGTCTTCGCCAGTACTCCGGCCCTGGCGAGGACCTCCCAGGCGATGAGGACCACGAACGGAGTCGTGTGGATCCCCAGAGGCCAGCGCAGGCGCTTACGGAGCGTGTTGAACGCCGTTTGGCGGCGGGCGTCGCGTGGCAGGAAGACCTCGCGCCCACTTGTCGCGCGTGGCGTCTCGGCGGTCGGCTCTACAGCCGGCGCCTTGAGGCTGACCTCGGTCACGCCGCCACCCCCGGGACGCTGATGCAGTGCGAGGCGTCACCTACGAGCGGCTCGCTGCGGCGGCCGTCGACTCCGGGCGGCACATCTCCCGCGACCGTCACCCGGTTGAAGCGACGCGGATGGTCGTCGAGGTTGTCCACCCCGTAGTGCTGGGTGATCCGGTTGCCGAGGATCAGCAGCTGGTCCGGGGACCATGTCCGGCGCAGGATGTTCTCCGGACGGGTCACGTACGACTGCAAGACGCGCAGCAGATCCGCCGACTCGTTGCTCGACAGACCGACGATCCGCTGGGCGAGACCGCCGATGAACAGCCCACGCTCGCCCGGCAGCCGATGCACCCGCACGAGACGGTGCTCTGTCTCGTACGGAGTTGGGATGAAGCCCCGGTCATACTCCTTCCGCGGCGGCGTAGTGGCCGAACGGCGCGCGAAGGTGACGTCCGTGTGCCACTCGTTCGCCTTGGACGTCTCACTGTCGACGGCTGGCACGTTCCTCGTACCGTCGGCGGCCGGCACGTTCGGGTGGGCGGTTGTCAGGTCGCCGAACCACCTGGCCACGCGCTCCTGACCGGCGTTGTCGAGGTTCACGTTGTCGAACACGATCGCCTTGTGCTCGTTGAGGGCATGACGGACCGACGTGATCGTCGAGGGATCGGGGCACGCCGCCAGGTCGACGCCCTTGACGAGCGCGTCGATGCGGCCCTTGAGCTTGCGGATGGACGGAGACATGAGAGGTCCCTCTCAAGGATTTGGGCGCACTGCCGACTGCTGTGAGTTGGAGTGAACGGGTGAAGGGCAGGGATGGACGGCCGCTGAGTCATTCCTCGGTCTGGGCCGATGCGAGGTAGCGACGACTACTCGGGGAGGGGCGAGCCGTGTGGTGGTGTTCGTACGAGCGCTGGCTGACGCCACGTCGCCCCACCGGCTTCGGGCTGTTCCGCACCCACTTCGCCCCAGAACCAGAGAAGGAAAGGAGGAGGGAGGCACGGGAGAAGAAGGCGGTCAGGCGGTGGGTACCGCGCTCCTGGGGGGAGGCATCGCTGGGGCGACGGCTTCGCACCGCCCCACCCGGGGACAGGTCACCGGCGCGCACCGGCCGCTGCCGAGGGCCACCTTGCGGATCAGCGACACGCTTTCCGGATCAACGACAACAGAACGCGCTGGAGACGTGCGCCAGGTCGATGTGGCGCCGCCGAGTCAAATCCACGCGCGGGGTCATGGAACGTGAGTTGAGCAGACGTCCACCCCCTCGGTCAATGGGTTCCGGACAGGTCTCACATTGCGGAAAGCCAGAACCTCTCCGCCCCTTCACAACGGCCCCGCGGCGCCTTCCACGCCCGCCGCGGGGCCGACCGGCCACCTCCCGCGGCGTCGGGTCTGGGCGCGGGCGATCCGCCACCGCTCTCGGTACTGCCTTCCTGCGTAGTGGCAGGAGCCGCGGACCGGGGTCAGGTTGGCCGGTGTGGGAAGGGATGCCCCGGGGGCCGGTGGCGGCGTCGCTTGCACCGTGTCGAACAGGCGGGCCGCGTTGCGCAGGGCGTGCGCCGTGCCCCGCTTGCCTAGGACGAGGCCGGCCTCGTCGGCGGAGCGTGACGCAGGCCGTTGAGAGGGATGCGGCGGTCGTTACTCGTCATTGCGCGAGGGCTGCGAGAGCGTCTTGGTGAAGTGGGTGACGGGGCGTTCCAGGCGTTCGCCGTCCACGGTGATGTCGACCGCTTCGTTGTAGAAGGCGAGGAGCCCCTTGATCGGGCCCACCGCGGGCAGCGGGTCCGGGTAGCTCCAGACGACGTTCGGCGGAATGTCGGCCTCGCCGCACCACGTCCAATACTCGGCGGCGCCCTTGTAGGGGCAGCCGCTGTGGTGGTCGGTGGGTTCGAGCAGGTCGAGTCGGACGTCCTCGCGCGGGACGTAGTACCGCGTGGGCAGACCGGTCTCGAAGAGCAGCACGGGGCGGTGGGTGTCAGCAACGACCATGCCGTCGATCTCGACCTGGACATGGCGGCTGCTGGGGATGGCGTCCACGCGTTTGTGCGGGTCGCGGGGGTGGATGAAAATCTCTTCGTCCTCCTCGTACCAGTGGTCGAGCCCCCTGCCGCTGCGCCGGAACCATTCGAAGGCGATGTGGTCGGCCAGGTCGGCGGAGGGAAAGGTCCAAGCGGCGTTCTCGAGGAGTTCGCCGTCGACTACAAGGTCGTAGAAGACCTGCGATCCGCCGTGGGCGCCCGTCGGCGGGTTCTTCGCGGGGCGGAGGAGGTCCTCGCGGACCTCTGTGCGGGGGAACGCGTACAGCGGGACGGGGACACCCCGCTCCCAGACAAGGACGGGGTGCCGGCTGTCGACGACGGTGACGTCACCCTTGCGGCCGCGCACCCAGCGCTCGCTGGGCTCCCACAGGAGGCCCTCCGGTGTGGTCCGCACGGCTTGCGCGGTGGGGAATGTGGTCATGAGCGGCTCTCCTTCGGCTTGATCACGCGGTGACTTCGGCGACGTAGGGGCGGTTCTCCCGCCATGCCGTGAGCTGCTCGGGGCGGCCGAACACCCACAGGCACTCCTCGACGTTGCCGCTGGCTCGCTCCCACACTGACACGGGTTCGAAGTCGGAGCCGTCCGGGTCGGCGAAGGCCGGCAACGGTTTCACGACCGTGTCCAGGCCCGGGTGGACGAACACCGCGCAGGAGCGGCGGGTCACCGAGCCGCCGGCGACCACGCGGTGCCGTCCGGGGCGCAGCCGCCCTTCCGTCCAGTTGGTCAGGAGGGTGCCGCTGGACACCTGGAGGGCGTTGGACCGGATCGGTACGGGGATCCAGGTGCCGTCAGGGCGCTGGCCCTGCGGGCCCGCGTAGTCGCCCTCCTGGTGGAGCCCAGTGATCACGGAGCAGTCGGCGTGTTCCAGGAGCAGCAGGTTCTCCTCGTCCGAGGCGCCTGTGTGGGGCCCCTTCGGGTAGTTGTTGACGTCCACAGTCGTGTAGACGTCGCCGCCGAGCGGGAGCGTCTCCGCGGGCACGTCCAGCACGCGCGCGTACCGGCCGAGGACGCGGCGCGCGACGTCCACGAACGCATCGTGGTAGCGGTGGGTCGCGGCGCGCAGGCCGGGCTCCTGTGGCGGCCACACGTTGGTGTGCTCGTAGAGGGTGGCGTGCTCGGCGGACAGTCCGGCGGCGCGGGCCGCGTGGGTCGTCGTACTGGGCGATGCTGAACGTTCGAGCTCGAGGCGCCCGAAGTCGTCCGGCCACTGGCGCCAGCCGCGGTAGGGGTGTCCGGTGGGACTGGTCGGCTGCTCCTTCTCCTCGCGGGGAAGGTCGAGGATGCGGCGGAAGCCGTCGTTGAACCCGGCGATCACCTCGGTGGGGACGCCGTGGTTGACGACCTGGATGATGCCGATGGTCTCGGCGGCGCGGCGCACGGTGGCCGACAGGTCCTCGGGGGCATCCTCGGCGAGGGCCGCGGCGAGGTCGGTGACGGGGATGTCGTTGGACATGGCGGGTGCTCCTTCAGGGGCCAGTCGGTCAGGGGCCCAGGGCGTCGGCGAGGGACTGCGGATCCGGGTGGACGGTGCCGATGTCGCCGTCCGGTACCTGAGTACGGAAAGGGTCGAGGGACACCGCGTCGAGCGGGCCGCCTTCGGAGCGGACGACTCGGCGGTCGGAGACGCCGTGAGCAGGTCCCGCGGGGCTGTCGGCGTCGCCCCGAGAGGGGCTGGACGTCGGCTTCGTAGAACCGTCACGGCGCCGTAACGCTGGTTCATTGACCGGGCCTGTGGCGCTTGCGAGCATCGGGGCATGAAGTCGTTGAACTGTCCACAGCACCGGTAGCCCCTCGGTTCCGGGGCTGCCGTGCCGACGTGTGGCCGACTCCGGACCGAGGATCATCGATGCAACCAGCGCTCATCGCAACGCCAGGCGGGAGACCCGCCGCTGACCGGCCTGACGGCGCGGCTGCCGTGCTGCGGGCCCTACTGCACGGGGGCCCGCTGGCTCGCACCGCGATCATCAGGGAGACGGGGCTCAGCGCGGCTGCCGTGTCGCGGCACGCGGCCGAACTGCTCGCGATGGGACTGGTCTGGGAACCGCCCGAGCCTTCGCGGCACCCCCGGCCGGGACGCCCCCGTATCCCGCTGGACATCGAGACCTCGCATCACGTCGCGGCGGGCGTGCACATCGCGGTTGCGCGGCTCACGTTCTCGCTCACCGATCTACGCGGCCGCGTCATCGCGCATGAGCGTGTGCCCAGGCAGCCGCAGCACGGCGCGGTCCTCCACGATGTTGCTGCACGGCTGCCCGGCTTCCTGCGCCGGCACGCCAGCAGGCTCTCCGTGCTCGGACTGGGCGTGGTCACCGGCGGCTGGGTCGACCCGGATGCGGGGGTCCTCGTCGAGAACTCCGCGCTCGGCTGGCGCGACATCCCCCTGCGGCCCACGCTGCAGCGATTGGTGGGGCTGCCGGTTCATGTCGAGGGCCATGCCCGGGCGTTGGCCCGCGCGGAGCTGCTGTTCGGCGCGGTCGGCGGCGGCGACCTGGTGCACTTGTTCGTGGGCAACGCAGTGGACGCGGCGATCGCCACCGGCGGCACCCTGCTGCAGGGCCGCCGATACGGCGCCGGCGGCATCGCCCACCTGTCTGTTCCGGGGTCGATGGAGCCGTGCCCGTGCGGGCGCACCGGCTGCCTGCAGGTCACCGTCTCCGACCGTGCCGTCGCGCAGCGCGCTGTTGCAGAGGGAATCATCCCGCACCCCGACCTGTCGCTGCTCGTACGCGCTGCGCGGGCGGGTGATACCCGTGCGGTGGACCTGTGCCGTGCCCGGCTGCGGCTCATCGCGCGCGCGGTGCGGCCGCTGCTGGACCTGATCAGTCCGGATGCCCTGGTGCTGACCGAGTCCGCCACCATCCATCTCCCGCAGCTGCTGGACGAGTTGGTCCGCGAGTTGGAGAGCGCCGGCGATCTGGTAAGGACCGGCTCCTTCGGCACGGACACGCTCGCGGTGGCGGCGACCGCGCCGGTGCTCGCGGCCGTCTACCGGGACCCGATGGGATTGCGCACGGCCGGCAGCGCTCGATGAGCGGAAACGGGCGGAGTTTCTTCCGTGCTGCTACAAACCATTGTCCCTACAGTCACCGTGGCAGCAGACTCCTTCCATGGACGCGCAGCAGAGGGCCACGATCCGGGCAGCCGCAGGCCGGCACCCCGTGAACGCCTTCCGCGCGCACCACTTCGCCGGATTGGGCTGTTGCGCCCGCTGACCGGCATTCCGCCGACGCGCTCCTGCGCGTCCGCACCGCGGCGTTGACCACCGCGCACGTCGTCCCCCGGACTCAGCGCCAGCGCCGGCTCGATCTCCAGCTCGGCGTCTTTCACTCCTCCTCGCACGTGCCCGTCAGGTGACTTCGTCGTACCTCGACGCCGCCGTGGCTGACCAGCCGTATCAGACATGCCTGAAAGGACACCGTCACATGAGCACGCTCTCTGTCCGCCCCGTCGCCGGTCACATCGGAGCCGACATCGACGGCGTGGACCTCGCCCAGCCGCTGTCCACCGAGACCATCGAGGCGATCAAGCAGGCCCTCCATCGCCACAAGGTCGTCTTCTTCCGGAGGCAGCAGCTCGACCACCCCTCCCAGATCGCCTTCGCCCGCCACTTCGGCGAGCTCACCTACGCCCACCCGCACGACGACGCCCCGCCCGAGGACCACCCGGAGATCTTCACCATCGATCCGCGCCGCTTCGAGGAGCGTTACGGGAAGAACTTCCGGGACGAGTACCGCAAGCGTCAGTACAGCTACTTCGACGGCTGGCACACCGACGTGACCGCGGCGGTGAACCCGCCCGCCGGTTCCATCCTGCGTGCCGAGACCGTGCCGCAGGTCGGTGGCGACACGCAGTGGACCAACCTCGTCGCCGCGTACGAAGGGCTGTCCGCCCCGGTCCGGGCGTTCGTGGACACACTTCGCGCCGAACACCGGTACGGCGGCAGCCGACCGGTGGAGGCCGGCAGCGAGTACGCCCGCCGGATCAACGACAACCTGCTCGTGGCCGTGCACCCCGTGGTGCGGGTGCACCCGGAGACCGGGGAGCGCGCGCTGTTCGTCAACCCCGGTTTCACCAGCCACATCGTCGACGTCACCGCCAGCGAGAGCAGGCGCATCCTCGACCTGCTCTATGCCGAGATCACCCGGCCCGAGTACACGGTGCGCTTCCGCTGGGAGCCCGGGCACGTGGCGTTCTGGGACAACCGGGCCACCGCTCACCTCGCCCCGCGCGACCTGGACCACCTCGACGTAGAGCGGCGGCTGCACCGGGTCACGCTGATCGGCGAAACCCCCGTGGGACCGGACGGGCACGAGTCCGAGCTCGTCGCCGGACGCCCCTTCACCGCCGACCGCCGGATCGCCGTCGCCTCCTGAAGCCGCCGAACGCAGCCGCTGGCGCCGCGCCCGGATCCGTCCGCCACACGGCGTCGGCGGCCGGCCCATACCGGCCCATGTCGCGCGGGGCATCGCCGAGGGCCGACGGCAGGCCGTCCGCCCGCGAAGGGGGGCCTTCGCGTCCAGTCACCGTCAGCCCGACAGGTCGGACGCACTCCGATCTGACCCGCCGACGTCCGCGGGTCGCCACCCAGCACATTCAGACCGCGCATCTGCCGTTGCGCCGAACAATCAAGGGGCCACCAGTTCCACTATGTCCGAACAGCTCTCAAGACCGTTGAACCGCCGAGGATTTCTCACTCGGGGCAGTGGTGCACCGCCGACACTCGCCGGCTGCGCCTCTCCCTCCGCCAAGTCGGCGGATCCCAAGGTGCTTGGCCCCCTGCCGTCCTCGTCACCGAGTAGGAGCACCACCCTCCGCGTCGGGGTGAGCACGACACAGGTTCAGTTGGCGGCCGACCCGTCGCTGGGCCCGCGGCCGTTCTCCGTCAAGTGGGTTCAGCTCAACGGCGGGCCGGACACGATTCAGGGGTTCCGCGCGGGGGCGCTCGATCGGGCCGGCAACTCCGGGATGCCACCGATCCAGGCGCATGGCATCGGCTTCGATGCCAAGATCGCCGCGGTCTCGCAGAACACGGCGGTCACGTACATCCCGACCACCCGACCGGGCAGCGACATCAGGAGGGCGAAGGACGTCGTCGGTAAGAAGATCGGCTTCTCTCAAGGGCAGGCGCAGGGCGTCACGATCCTGAAATGGCCGAAGGAGCACGGGGTCTCCTACCAGGAGGCAACCCTATTCGACGTAAGCGCGCTGTTCGATCGGCGGTTCGCGCACATCGCCGCGCAGGCCGCACACGGCGAGTACCGAGGGCAGGTCTGAGATGGGCGAATATCTCTGGTACATCCCGAACACGGTCGAACCCGGCCATCGCGGCGATGACACACATGACGGCTGGGGCACGCTCGACCACTCGACCGAGCTGGCGCGGGCGGTCGAGGACCACGGCTGGGCCGGGGCCCTGCTGGGCACCGGCTGGGGGCGACCGGACACGTTCACCGTCGCGGCGTCCCTCGCCGCCCGAACGACGACGTTCAAGCCGCTCATCGCGATTCGGCCCGGCTACTGGCATCCCGCGAACTTCGCCTCGGCCTCGGCCACGCTCGATCGGCTCAGCCAGGGCCGGGTCCTGGTCAACATCGTCAGCGGTCTGGACGACGTCGCGTCGTACGGCGACGGGGAGTTCGACCAGTCGCGCCGCTACGAGCGCACACTTGAGTTCCTCCAGCTGGTCCGCCGCCTGTGGAACGAGGAGGAGGTGACGTTCTACGGAGAGCACTACCGGGTGGAGAACTCCAGTGTCCGGCCGAGACCTTGGGGCGCCGAACAGGGACACCACCCCCGGTTGTACTTCGGCGGCGCGAGCGCGGCCGCCGAGAGAGTCGCCGCGCGGGAGGCCGACGTCCAGCTGTTCTGGGGTGAGCCGCTGGACGGCATCGCCGAGCGGATCGACCGGCTGCGTGCGCTCTCCGAGACAGTCGGGCGGAAGCATCAGCCGCTGGAGTTCGGGTTGCGCATCACGACCCTCGTCCGGGACACCACGGAGGAGGCGTGGCGCGCGGCGGAGGAGAAGGTCGCCCGGATGGCGCAGCAGGGATCGCGCGCCCACGACGCGTTCCGGCGTCGCACGGCAGTCGGCCAGCAGCGCCTCCTCGACCTGGTGGCACGGGGCGACGTCCTGGACAGCTGCCTCTACACGGCACCGGGCCGCTACGGAGGCGGCGGTGCCGGTACGACGTGGCTGGTGGGGTCCGCGGAGGAGGTCGCCGACTCTCTGCGGAGGTACCGCGCCCTGGGCGTGACGCACTTCGTGCTGTCCGACACGCCGTACAAGCAGGAGATCGCCCGGGTCGGCGACGGGCTTCTCCCCCAGCTGTGTCATGGTAGGCCAGTTCGAGATAGGCGCCGGCCTTCTCCGGATCCCTCGACTC